>JAEWJD010000073.1 GCA_023386765.1 Pseudomonadota bacterium
GGCCGATACCGCACACAAGCTGAAACGAACCATAACAGGAGGCAAAGCATGGAAAAAACCCGGGATTTCCACTACCGGTCGATTCACGAGCGTGATGGGTTCTGGCGCGAGCAGGCGCAGCGGATCCACTGGGAGACGCCTTTTGAAGAGGTGCTGGATTTTTCCCGGCCGCCGTTCGCCCATTGGTTCGTGGGGGGACGCACCAATCTCTGTTACAACGCCGTCGATCGCTGGTTGCCCCAGCAGGCCGATGAGCCGGCATTGATCTGGGTGTCGACCGAAGTCGACCAGGAACGCACCTACACCCGGCGCGAGCTGTATCAGGAGGTCAATGCCGTGGCCGCCATGCTGCGTGAGCAGGGCGTGGGCCGCGGAGACCGGGTGCTGCTGTATATGCCCATGGTGCCCGAGGCGGTCTTCACGATGCTGGCCTGCGCGCGCATCGGAGCGGTGCACTCGGTGGTGTTCGGCGGCTTTGCCTCGGTCAACCTGGCGCAGCGCATCGATGATGCGCGCCCTAAAGTGGTGGTCAGCACCGATGGCGGCTCGCGCGCCGGCAAGGTGGTTGCGTACAAGCCCCTGCTGGACAAGGCTCTCTCGCTGGCCGAGCATCCGCCGGCGTCCGTGATCCTGCTGGACCGGGGCCTTGCGCCCTTTGAGCGCCAGCCGGGCCGCGACCTTGATTACGCCGATCTGCGCGCCCGTCATGATGGCGCCGAAGTGCCGGTCGAATGGCTGGAGTCCGCCGAGCCGAGCTATATCCTGTATACCTCGGGGACGACGGGCAGGCCCAAGGGCGTGCAGCGCGATACGGGTGGCTATGCCGTGGCGCTGGCTTCGTCCATGGAATACCTGTTCGATGGCCGCCCGGGCGAGACGTTCTTCTGCACCAGCGACATCGGCTGGGTGGTGGGGCATTCCTATATTGTGTATGCGCCGCTGATCGGCGGGCAGGCAACCATCCTCTATGAGGGCACGCCGGTGCGCCCTGACGGCGGTATCCTGTGGCGCCTGGTGGAGCAGTACAAGGTCAATACGCTGTTTTCCGCGCCGACCGCCGTGCGCGTGCTCAAGCGCCAGGATCCGGAGCTGCTCAAGAAATATGACCTGTCTTCGCTGCGCGCGCTTTATCTGGCGGGAGAGCCGCTGGACGAGCCGACGGCGCAGTGGATTGCCGATGGCTTGGGCAAGCCCATCATCGACAATTACTGGCAGACCGAATCGGGCTGGCCCATCCTGTCGGCCCAGCCAGGGGTCGAGCGCGTGCCGACCCGCTTCGGCAGTCCTTCCTTCCCGGTCTATGGCTTTGACGTCCGCGTGGTGGACGAATCCACGGGCGAGGACCTGGGGCCGAACCAGAAGGGCGTGGTGGCTATCGTGCCGCCGCTGCCGCCGGGAGCGTTGGCAACGATCTGGGGCGATGACGCCCGCTTCGTGGAGACGTACTTCAGCTCCATTCCCGGCCGACAGCTGTATTCGACCTTTGACTGGGGCCTGCGTGATCAGGACGACTACTGGTTCATCCTGGGCCGCACCGACGATGTGATCAACGTCGCCGGGCATCGCCTGGGCACGCGCGAGATCGAAGAGTCGATCAACAGCCATGCCGGCGTGGCTGAGTGCGCCGTGGTGGGGGTGGCAGACAGCCTCAAGGGGCAGGTGGCGCAGGCGTTCGTGGTGCTCAAGCGTCCGGAAACGGCCGAGGCCGATGATGCCGCCCGGCAACTGGAGCGGGATATCGTGCGCCTGGTTGAGGAGCAGCTTGGCGCCGTGGCGCGCCCGGCGCGTATCCACTTCGTGGGCGTGTTGCCCAAAACCCGTTCGGGCAAGGTATTTCGCCGAGCCATCGTGGCGGTCTGCGAAGGCCGTGACCCGGGCGACCTGACGACCATCGAGGATCCGTCGGCGCTCGAACAGATCAAGGAATCCCTGTAATGAAATCCAAACCCGTTCTGGTGGCGGACGACGTCAAGAAGATCCTCGCGGCTGCCGAAGCGCATGCCCTGGCCCAGCAGTGGGCCGTCAGCATCGCCGTGGTCGACGATGGCGGACACCTGCTGGGCATGTCGCGCGGTGACGGGGCGGCGCCCATCTCCGCACACATCGCGCCGGCCAAGGCGCGCACTGCCGCGCTCGGCCGGCGCGAGTCGCGCATCTACGAGGAAACCATCAACAATGGCCGCTACTCTTTCCTGTCGGCGCCGCTGCTGGAAGGAATGATGGAGGGCGGAGTGCCCATCGTGGCCGACGGGCAGGTGGTGGGCGCAGTGGGCGTGTCCGGCGTGAAGTCCAGTGAAGATGCCCAGATCGCCCGCGCCGGCATCGCTGCCCTGGGTCTGCCGGTTCAGGCACAGTGAGTCGCGAGACCACCGAGGCGGCGCTGCGCGCCGCCGTGCTCAATACCGGGGTGAGCCCGCGCGAGGTCTGGGCCTGGGCCATGTACGACTTCGCCCACTCCGGCTACACCACGGTGATTCTCACGACGGTGTTCAGCACGTATTTCGTGGCTGTCGTGGGCCAGCGTGCCGACTGGGCCACGCTGGCCTGGACGGCCGCGTTGTCGCTGTCCTATCTGGCCATCAGGCTGACCATGCCCACGCGGGGGGCGCGCGCCGAGGCGCGCGCCAGCAAGCGCCGCTTGCTCTACACCAGCACGGCCGGCTGCGTGCTGGCCACGTTGCTGCTGTCTCGCGCGGGTCCGGGCGATGTGTGGCTGGCCCTGGCGGCCGTGGCGGTTTCCAATTACTGCTATTGCATCGGTGAGTCGGTGGTGGCGGCCTTTCTGCCCGAACTGGCCCAGCCGCAGGCGCTGGGACGGGTCTCGGGCTGGGGTTGGAGCTTCGGGTATTGCGGCGGCATGTTGACGCTGGGCCTGTGCCTGGCGGTGGTCAGTTGGGGCGAGGCGCGAGGCTTGGCGGCGGAACAGTATGTGCCGTGGGTGATCCTGGTGACCTGCGCGGTGTTCGCCCTGGCGGCGTTGCCTTCGTTCTTCATGCTGCGCGAGCGGGCCCAGCCCAAGACCGTGCCGATCCGTGCCGCTGGCATGCTGCGCCGGCTCGCCTTGTCCTGGCGTGAGACGGGTGAGCATTTTCCGGAGTTCCGCGGGCTGCTGCTTTGCGGTGCGAGCTATCAGGCCGGGATTGCGGTGGTGATCACGCTGGCGGCCATCTATGCCGAGCAGGCCATGGGCTTCACCATGCCGCAGGTGATGTTGCTGGTGTTCACGGTCAATATTGCCGCGGCTGCCGGCGCCTTTGGCTTCGGCTATCTCCAGGATCGCATCGGTCACAAGCGGGCGCTGGGAATGACGCTGGTAGGCTGGATCATCATGGTGCTGGTGGCCTATGCGGCCACCACCGCCGCGGTGTTCTGGCTGGCCGCCTTGCTTGCCGGGCTGTGCATGGGCACCAGCCAGAGCGCCGGGCGCGCCATGACCGGTGCCTTGGCGCCGCCGGGCCGCCTGGCGGAGTTTTTCGCACTTTGGACCTTCGCCGTGCAGCTCGCGGCAGTGGTCGGCCCCCTGACCTATGGCCTGGTGACCTGGCTGACCGCCGGCAATCATCGCTTGGCCATTCTTGTGACGGGGATCTTCTTTGTGGTCGGCCTGTTGTTGCTGCAACGGGTCGACCTGGCGCGCGGTATCGCCCGTCGCCAGGCACTTTGAGCCTCGGCGCATGCCAGGCCAGGCTGCTATTCTTATGGTCTGGCCCCCATGTTGTCGGGGCACCAGGCGGACCAGGGAGGCCCGCCTGCGTAAGGTGCCCGTAAGAGCATGGCGATACGGTTGCGTGTCGGCAAAACGGCAGCACCAAAATCACGAATCGGAGACAAAACCATGTCGAATGCCATCCAATCCGTTCTGGTGGAGAACCGCGTGTTCCCGCCGCCCGAAAGCGCCGTCAAAGGTGCCGCCATTTCGGGCATGGACGCCTACCGGGCGCTGTGCCAGGAAGTCGAGCAGGATCACGACGGCTTCTGGGCCCGCCAGGCGCGCGAGCACCTGCAATGGACCAAACCCTTCACCCAGGTGCTCGACGAGAGCGACGCGCCCTTCTATCGCTGGTTCGGCGATGGGGAGCTGAACGTCTCGGCCAACTGCCTGGACGTTCACCTGACCAACGGCAATGCCGACAAGACCGCCATCATCTTCGAGGCCGATGACGGCCGCGTCGAGAAGGTCACCTATCGCGAGTTGCTGCAGCGTGTGTCGCGCTTCGCCAATGGCCTGAAGGCCCTGGGCTACCAGACCGGCGATCGCGCCATCATCTATCTGCCCATGTCCATCGAGGCCGTGGTCGCCATGCAGGCTTGCGCGCGCCTGGGCGTGACGCATTCGGTGGTGTTCGGCGGCTTTTCGGCCAAGAGCCTGCAGGAGCGCATCGTCGACGTGGGCGCTTCGCTGGTGATTACGGCTGATGCGCAGATGCGCGGTGGCAAGGTCATTCCGCTCAAGCCGGCCGTCGACGAGGCGTTCGCCATGGGGCATTGCGAAGCCGTGCGCAAGGTGGTGGTGTACCGCCGCAGCGGCTCCGAGGTGGCCTGGAAAGAAGATCGTGATGTCTGGATGCACGACGTCGAAGCCGGCCAGCCCGATCACTGCGAACCGGTGCCGGTCAACGCCGAGCATCCCTTGTTCGTGCTGTATACCTCCGGTTCCACCGGCACGCCCAAGGGCGTGCAGCATGCTTCGGGCGGTTATCTGCTGTGGGCATCGATGACCGCCAAATGGACCTTCGACGCGCGCGCCGACGACGTCTATTGGTGCACGGCCGATGTGGGCTGGATCACCGGGCATACCTACATCGCCTATGGTCCGCTGGCGGCCGGGCTGACCCAGGTGGTGTTCGAAGGGGTGCCGACCTTCCCCGATGCCGGGCGTTTCTGGGAGATGATCCAGCGTCATAAGGTCACCGTGTTCTATACGGCGCCCACGGCCATCCGTTCGCTTATCAAGGCCTCGGAGTCGGCGCCGCAGACCCATCCGCGCAACTTCGACCTGAACAGCCTGCGTATCATCGGGACGGTGGGCGAGCCCATCAACCCGGAAGCCTGGATCTGGTATCACAAGAACGTGGGCCAGGAGCGCTGCCCCATCGTCGATACGTGGTGGCAGACCGAAACCGGCGGCCACATGATTACCCCGCTGCCGGGCGCGACACCGCTCAAGCCGGGTTCCTGCACCTTGCCGTTGCCGGGCGTCAGTGCGGCCATCGTCGATGAAACGGGGGCCGATGTCGAACCGGGCAATGGTGGCTTCCTGGTCATCAAGCGTCCGTGGCCGGCAATGATCCGTACGGTATGGGGCGACCCGGAACGCTTCAAGAAGAACTATTTCCCGCCGGAGCTGCGTGGCTACTATCTGGCGGGCGATGGTGCACAGCGCGACGCCGACGGGTATTTCTGGATCATGGGCCGCATCGACGACGTGCTCAACGTCTCGGGCCACCGCCTGGGAACCATGGAAGTCGAATCCGCTTTGGTGGCGCATGAGCTGGTGGCCGAGGCTGCCGTGGTCGGCCGCCCCGATGACACCACCGGCGAAGCCGTGGTGGCTTTCGTGGTGCTCAAGGGGGCACGTCCGGAGGGCGAACAGGCGCAGGCCATCGCCAAGCAGTTGCGTGAATGGGTGGGCAAGGAGATCGGCCCGATCGCCAAGCCCAAGGACATTCGCTTTGGCGACAACCTGCCGAAGACGCGTTCGGGCAAGATCATGCGCCGTCTGCTGCGCGTGGTCGCCAAGGGCGAGGAAGTCACGCAGGATGTCTCCACCCTGGAGAACCCGGCCATTCTCGAACAGCTGGCCCGCCCGCTGTAAGCAGGAAGGGGGCAGTCGGGGCCTGCGCTTTGCGGCGCAGGCCTTTTTGTTCTTGCCCCCCAATAGCTGCACGGCCATCGCGGTCAATCCGGCGGCGGACCTGCCGGCTGCGGTACCATCGGTCGGGTAGCTTGCCTTACCGTGTCGCCCGCCTCTGGCGGGCGCTCTTGCGTGGGTCGACCGCTGTGTTCGTATTCAGGAGAGTATCATCGTGACCCGTGGCAGTTTTGACCGCAGCGGCCTGGCCTTGATGGTGGCGACCATCATGGTGTGGGCAGGCAGCTGGATCGCGATGAAGCTGGTGGTGCCCTATATCGGCCCCTATGACTTCGTGGTGTTGCGGTATCTGGGCGGTGCGCTGGTGCTGTTTATCGGCGCGGCCGCCACCGGACGCCCGCTGGCGATGCCGCCATGGCGCCTGACGTTGCTGGTGGGCGCGACCCAGACGGCGGGTTTCCAGGGCTTCGTGCAAACGGCCCTGGTGTCCGGCGGGGTGGCCAAGGTGTCGCTGATGGCTTACACCATGCCGTTCTGGCTCATCCTGTTCGCCTGGCTGATCCTGAAGGAGCGCCCGACGGGGCGTCACTGGGCCGGCATTGCCCTGGCTGGCGGTGGCCTGGTGTGCTTTCTGGAACCCTGGCATGGCATGGGCGATGCGGTGCCCGTGGTGCTGGGGGTCTTGAGCGGCCTGTGCTGGGGGCTGGGTACGGCCCTGTCCAAGCGCATGTTCGAGCAGTATTCGCCTGACATCGTGACCTTTACGGCCTGGCAGATGCTGTTCGGCGCCCTGTTGATGACGCCGGTGGCGCTGTCGGTGCCGCAGATCGACGCCACCTGGGGCTGGCAGCTCTGGATTGGCATGATCTACATCATTTTCGGTGCATCGGCCCTGGCCTGGGTGATGTGGCTGCTGGTGGTGCGCCGCTTGCCGGCTTCGATCGCCGGGCTCTCCAGCCTGGGGGTGCCGGTCACCGCGGTCCTGCTGGCATGGTTGATTCTTAATGAGCGTCCAACCCCCGCCGAAGGGGTGGGCATGGCCTGCGTCATGGCAGGTATCTGGGTGGTTAGCCGGGCGCGTGCGCCGGCCAGAACTGATTCCCGACAGGAGAAGACATGATCGATTTTCGTAGCGACACCGTCACGCGGCCGACGGCCGCCATGCGTCAGGCCATGGCCCAGGCGCCGGTGGGCGATGACGTGATGGGCGACGACCCCAGCGTACGCGCCTTGCAAGAGGCCGTGGCCGGGCGCGCTGGCAAGGAGGCAGGCTTGTTTTTTCCGTCGGGCACGCAGAGCAATCTGGCTGCCCTGATGGCGCATTGCGGCCGTGGCGACGAGTATCTGGCTGGTCAACAGGCGCACACCTACAAATACGAAGGTGGTGGCGCCGCCGTGCTGGGCAGCATCCAGCCGCAACCCATCGAACATGACCCCGATGGCAGTCTGCCGTTGGCCAAGCTGGCCGCGGCGGTCAAGCCGGTGGGGGATGCCCATTACGCGCGCACGCGCCTGCTGGCACTGGAAAATACCTTCCATGGCAAGGTGATCGATCAGGGCTATATCCTGGAGGCCGCCGCTTTCGCGCGCAGCCGTCAGCTGGCCACCCATCTGGATGGCGCACGGGTATTCAATGCCAGCGTGGCCAGCGGTCTGAGCCTGCAGGAATTGTGTCAGCCTTTCGATACGGTCTCGATCTGTTTTTCCAAGGGGCTGGGTGCGCCGGTGGGCTCGGTGCTCGTGGGCAGCGAGGCGCTCATCGACACGGCACGTCGCTGGCGCAAGGTGCTGGGCGGCGGCATGCGCCAGGCCGGCGTGCTGGCTGCGGGCGCGCTGCATGCGCTGGAGCACCACGTCGAGCGTCTGGCGCAGGATCATGAGCATGCCCGTTTGCTGGCAGAAGGATTGAGCGGCCTGCCAGGCGTGCAAGTGCTGTCGCAGCAGACGAATATGGTGTTCGTCCAGTTCGACCCCCAACGTTGTGGCGGCCTGCAGGAAGGGTTGCAGGCCGAGGGCATCGCCATGCGCGCGGTATATGGCGGGCCGACGCGCCTGGTGACCCACCTGGACATTTCGCGCGAGGATATCGCGCGGACCTTGCAGACGCTGGCCCGCCTGCTGCGCGCCTAGCGGCTTTCGATCAGGGCGCGGTAGCCGTCCAGCGTGTCGGGCCAGGCCAGTTGCAGGCCGCTGGCCTTCAGGCGAGCATTGCTCAGGCGCTTGCTGCCGACGCCGGCAGGCGCCGGGCCGCAAGCGGGTTGCGGCGCCTGCAACAGGCGCGCCAGCCCGCCATACAGCTGGTCCAGCGGCATGGGCGTGTCATCGGCGCCGAGATAGCAGGGCAGGGCCTGCGGCAGGTGCAGCAAGTGCGCCACCGCTGCTGCCGCATCTTCGATATGGATGCGGTTAGCCCAGTGAGCCGGGGCCTGCGGGGCGCGTGCCTGGCCAGCCCGCAATCGTTCAAGCAATTGCAGCCGGCCCGGGCCGTAGAGGCCGGCCAGGCGCAGGCAAACCGCTTCGGGCTCCAGGGCCCGCAGCTGCGTTTCCGCCTCCAGCAGCGTGGCACCATTGAAGGCGAGGGGGGCGGGCGGCGTTGCTTCGTCGATCCAGTCCTGGCCGTGATCCCCATAGACCGCCGAGGAAGAGACGAAGACCCAGCGCCTGGGGCGTCCCGCCAGCGCGGCGTGCAGATGCGCCAGCCCATCCAGGAAGACGGCCCGGTAACGTTGCGGTTCGCGCCCGCCAGGCGCGGGCAGATAGGCGACGCGATCGATATTGTCGGGCAGCCCGAGCAGGCTGTGTGGCTGGCTGAGGTCGGCCTGGATCCAGCGCAGTCCGTCGGGCGAGGCGGCCGGCGGCTGGCGCCGCAGGGCCCAGACGGTGTCGCCGCGCGCGAGCAGCCGGCGAGCCGTGCGCAGGCCCAGGTCGCCGCAGCCGGCAAGCAGAATGGTTTGTGCCATGGCGGTCTCCGGCAACATTGAAGGCAGGGGAAGGGCGGATGTGAAACGGGGCGCCGAAGCGCCCCGTCCAGAAAGATCACATGCCGTTATAGACCGGGCCTTCGCCGCCTTGCGGCGCGACCCAGACGATATTCTGCTTGGGATCCTTGATGTCGCAGGTCTTGCAGTGCACGCAGTTCTGGGCGTTGATCTGCAGCTTGTCGGCGCCGTGATCGTCCTTGATGAACTCGTACACCCCGGCGGGGCAATAGCGCGCCTCCGGGCCGCCGTAGACGGCCAGGTTGACCTCCACCGGCACATCGGGGTTCTTCAGCGTCAGGTGGATGGGCTGGTTTTCTTCGTGGTTGGTGTTGGAAATGAACACCGAACTCAGACGATCGAAGGTCAGCTTGCCATCCGGCTTGGGATAGTCGATGCGGGCGCACTGGGCAGCCGGTTGCAGGTAGGCGTGGTCGGGCTTGCCGTTGCCGCGCAGCGTCCAGGGCATCTTGCCCTTGAGCAGCCACTGTTCAATGCCGGTCATCACGGTGGCGACGGTGCGGCCCTTCTTGAACCACTGCTTGAAGTTGCGCGCCTTGTTCAGTTCTTCGTGCAGCCACGAGGACTCGAAGGCCTGCGGATAGGCGCTCAGTTCATCGGCGCGGCGATCGGCGACGATGGCGTCGAAAGCGGCTTCGGCGGCCATTTTTCCGGACTTGATGGCGGCGTGGCTGCCCTTGATGCGCGAGGCGTTCAGGAAGCCGGCGTCACAGCCGATCAGCGCGCCGCCCGGGAACACCAGCTTGGGCAGCGACAGCAGGCCGCCGGCCGTGATGGCGCGCCCGCCAAAGGCAATGCGTTTGCCGCCTTCAAATACGCCGCGGATGGCCGGGTGGGTCTTGTAGCGCTGGAACTCTTCGAATGGCGACAGCCAGGGGTTGGCATAGTCCAGGCCGACGATCAGGCCCACCACCACGATATTGTTGTCGAGGTGGTACAGGAAAGAGCCGCCGTAGGTGTCTGCGTCCAGCGGCCAGCCGGCCGTGTGCATCACCAGCCCAGGGCGCGCCTGTGCCGGATCGACTTCCCACATTTCTTTGATGCCGAGGCCGTAAGCCTGGGGGTTGCGGCCGTCGTCGAGCTTGAAACGTTCGGTCAGCTGGCGGCCCAATTGGCCGCGCGCGCCTTCGGCAAACAGGGTATAGCGTGCCAGCAGTTCCATGCCCGGCTGGTAGTGATCACTGTGCGTGCCGTCGCGCGCCACGCCCATGTCGCCGGTCGCCACGCCGCGCACGGCGCCGTTTTCATCGTAGAGCACCTCGACCGCGGCAAAGCCGGGGAAGATGTCTACGCCCAGCGCCTCGGCCTGCTCGCCCATCCATTTGGCCACTTCGCCCAGACGGACGATGTAGTTGCCCTTGTTGTGAAAACAGGCCGGCAACAGCCAGTCAGGGGTCGAACGTGCGCCCTTGTCGGAAAGGAACAGGAATTTGTCCTGGGTGACGGGCACGTTCAGCGGCGCCCCTTTTTCTTTCCAGTCCGGGATCAGCTCGGTCAGCGCGATCGGGTCCATGACGGCGCCGGAAAGAATGTGCGCACCGATTTCCGCACCCTTTTCGAGTACGCAGACGCTGATCTCTTGGTTTTTTTCCGCCGCCAGTTGTTTCAGGCGGATGGCGGAGGCGAGGCCGGCTGGGCCACCGCCCACCACGACCACGTCATATTCCATCGACTCGCGTTCAGCCATTACCAAAATCTCCCCTTCTCTGAGCCCTACTTTTGTAGGAAGTATCATTGACGATTGCTGGATTGTATTGCAGTGAAGCAAAGCGCGGAAAATCGATTACATCAACCAGGATTTAGGAGCTGGCAGTGGAGCAGGCAGTAGACAGTGCAGCATTGATTCAACCCGGGGCCCGCCATCAGGTTGAGCTGCCTATGCGGTGGGGCGACGCCGATGCGCTCAATCATCTGAACAACACGCTGTATTTCCGCATGATGGAAGAAGCGCGCATGCAGATCCTGTATGGCGCCGGCCTGGACCTGCCGGCGGATCAGGGAGCTATCCTGGCGCATGCTTCATGCGATTTCCTGCGCCCGGTGGTGTATCCGGCCACGGTGCGCGTGACCCACGTTCTCAAGCGTATCGGCCGCTCCAGCATGGAGCTGGAACTGGTGCTCGAAAAGGTAGGCGACGACAGCGGCCCATATGCGCGTGGGCGTAACGTGCTGGTGTGGATGGACTACGTGGCGAACTGTTCCATGGCATGGCCGGCCGAGGTGCTGGCGCGCCTGGGCGGACAGTTCAGCAATCCGGACAACTGAGCGGTCCGAGCCGTTAAAATCAATGGCGGAACACGGCTAGGGGCAGCCCCGCCGGTCAATAACCGATCCCAGGATCTCAACAAGGAGTTGGAGCGATGGACAAGGTTTATGCAAGCGCCACCGAGGCGCTGGCAGGCATCGTCAAGGATGGGCAGATGATTGCCGTGGGGGGCTTCGGCCTTTGCGGCATCCCGGAAGCGCTGATCGCGGCGCTGCGTGACTCGGGCGTGAAGAATCTGACCTGCGTGAGCAACAACGCAGGCGTGGACGGCTTCGGGCTGGGCCAGCTGTTGAATACCCGCCAGGTCAGCAAAATGATTGCGTCCTACGTGGGCGAGAACAAGGAGTTCGAGCGCCAGTACCTGGCGGGCGAACTGGAGTTGGAATTCACCCCGCAGGGCACGCTGGCCGAGAAGCTGCGTGCCGGCGGCGCCGGTATTCCGGCGTTCTTCACGCGCACCGGCGTGGGCACCATCGTCGCCGATGGCAAGGAAATCCGCGAGTTCGACGGGCAGCAATACGTCATGGAGCGTTCGCTGACCCCGGATGTCTCGCTGGTGAAGGCCCATATCGCCGATCGCAGTGGCAACCTCGTGTTCCACAAGACCGCGCGCAACTTCAATCCCAATGTCGCCATGGCCGGCAAGATCACGGTCGTCGAAGTCGAGCAGATCGTCGACACCGGCAGCCTCGATCCCGACCAGATCCATCTGCCCGGCATCTACGTGCACCGGATCGTGCTCAATGCCAATCCGGAAAAGCGCATCGAACAACGTACCACCCGCCCGGCCTAAGGAGACGACGACATGGCATGGGCCCGCGATGAAATGGCGGCGCGCGCGGCGCGCGAGCTGCAAGACGGTTTTTACGTGAACCTGGGCATTGGCCTGCCCACCCTGGTCGCCAACCACGTGCCCAAGGGCGTCGAGGTCTGGCTGCAATCCGAGAACGGGCTGCTGGGCATTGGTCCTTTCCCGACTGAGGCCGAGATCGACCCTGACCTGATCAACGCCGGCAAGCAGACGGTTACGACGCTGCCTGGCTCGTCCTTCTTTTCCTCGGCCGACTCGTTCGCGATGATTCGCGGCGGCAAGATCAACCTGGCCATCCTGGGTGCGATGCAGGTCTCCGAAAAGGGTGACCTGGCCAACTGGATGATCCCGGGCAAGATGGTCAAGGGCATGGGCGGCGCCATGGACCTGGTGGCCGGTGTGGGCCGGGTGGTGGTGCTGATGGAGCACGTGGCCAAGAAAAAAGACGGCAGCGAAGACATGAAGCTGCTGCCAGAGTGCAACCTGCCGCTGACCGGCGTGGGCGTGGTGGACCTGATCATCACCGATCTGGGCGTGATGGAAGTCACCCCGGCTGGCCTGAAGCTGCTGGAGCTGGCTCCGGGCGTTTCGGTCGATGAAATCCAGGCCAAGACCGCCGCCAAACTGGACGTCTCGGCCCTGAGCTGAACGTTCCGGCTGCAATCGAAAACCCGCCCTTACGAGGGCGGGTTTTTTTATTCCCGCGCCCGTCGTGTGGGCGACCGGGTTTGTGGCGCAGGGTATTCCCTATATGTGAAAATATTTTTTCTTTTCTAAAATTCGAAAGTAAATTTATTTTCATCGATGCATCCTGCCCTTTATCTCCTCCATGACCAAGGCTCCTCCCTCCCTCGCTGACCGGATCGCCCGGGCGCAGCCTGGTTTCAGCCGCAGCCAGCACCGCATGGCTGAGTACGTGCTGGCCCATCCGTTCAAGGTGGCCACCATGACGATCGACGAGTTCGCCGCTGCGGTGCAAGTGTCGGTGGCCACGGCCAACCGTTTTGCCCGTGTGCTGGATCTGCCGGGGTATCCCCAGTTCCGCGCCGAGTTGGCGCGCGGTTTCGAGTCGGCGCTGGAGCCGGTCGAGAAGCTGCGCGTGGAGCTGGCGCAATCGGCCAGCGCGGTGCAGATCTTCGCGGCCACCTTGCAGGAAGACATCCAGAACGCGCAGCGCACGCTGCAGGGGCTGGACGAGGCCACCTGTGAGCGCGCGGTCAACGCGGTACTGCAGGCAGAGCGTGTGTTCATCATCGGTTTCGGGGCCAGCGGTTTTCTGGCCGGCTTGCTGCAGCGCGGTTTGTGCATGCACTTGCATGCGGTGGAGTCCCTGGCCGGGCCGGGGGGCGTGTCTCACGCCGCACGCCAGATGGCGCGCATGACGCCGCGCGACCTGGTGATTGCCATTGCCTTTCCCCGCTATCTGGCCGACACGGTGACGCTGGCCAATGCCGCCAAACAGGCAGGCGTGCCGGTGCTGGTGCTGACCGACAAGCCGACTTCGCCGCTGGCGCCGTGCGCCACGGTGGCGCTCTATGCGCCCAGCTCCCGGCAGTTGCTGTCGAACGCGGAAACCGCGGCGCTGGGCCTGATCGAGGCCTTGTCGGCGGCGGTGGCGCACCGCGCCAAAGACTCAATCGAAGCGGCCATGGGCGTGACCCAGTCGGTCATGCCGTGGCTGATCCATGGTGTAGCAGGAACAGGAAAACGAGGATGACCCCGGTTATCGCAATTCATGGTGGCGCCGGCGCGATCTCGCGCGCCGATATGTCGGCCGAGAAAGAACAGGAATATCAGCAGGCATTGCGCCGTATCGTCGAGGCCGGCCAGGCCGTGCTGGCTGCCGGCGGCAGCGCGATGGACGCGGTGACCGAGGCCGTGCGCCTGTTGGAAGACTGTCCTCTGTTCAACGCCGGGCATGGCGCCGTGCTGACCAGCGCGGCTACCCACGAACTGGATGCGTCTGTGATGGACGGCGCCACGTTGCGCACGGGAGCCGTGGCCATGGTGGATTGCGTACGCAATCCGATCCTGGCTGCACGCCGCGTGATGGAGCACAGCAAGCACGTGCTGTTCGTGGGCGAAGGCGCGGTGGCGTTTGCGCGCGAACAGGGGCTGGAGCTGGTCGACCCCGCGTATTTCACGACCGAGGCGCGCCGCCAGCAGCTCGAGCGGGTGCAGCGCGAACACCCGGATGCGGCCGTGCTGGATCACGACGGCCAGGCCATCGTATCGCGCGGCCAGCCCGCGCCGGCCGACCCGCTGGACGCGGATCGCAAGTTCGGCACGGTGGGGGCGGTAGCTGTCGATGCGCAGGGCAACCTGGCGGCGGCCACCTCCACCGGCGGGATCACCAACAAGCAGGTCGGCCGGGTGGGGGATTCGCCGCTCATCGGTGCCGGCTGTTATGCCAACAATCGCACCTGCGCGATCTCGGCCACCGGCACGGGCGAGATGTTCATCCGGATGGTGGCGGCTTATGACGTCTCGGCCCGCATGGAGTATCTGGGTGAGTCGCTGGCGCAGGCCGCCGGCTGCGTGGTCAACGAAAAGCTGCCCACCATCGATGGCAAGGGCGGCCTGATTGCCGTTGATGCGCAAGGCAATGTGGCGCTGCCGTTCAACACGGAAGGTATGTACCGCGGCTATGGCCGCGTGGGCGAAGACGCCGTCGTCGCCATTTACCGATGATTTTTGGGTCATCGGGCATTTAGGATCGGAATTCAATATGGTTGATCGCGCTCAGATGCCGACGCTGCCGGAGAAACGCGTGGTGCAGGTCGATGACCTGACGGTGCGTTTCGTCACCTCCGAACGCACGGTGGAGGCAGTACGCAATCTCTCTTTCCATGTCGACCGCGGCGAGACGCTGGCCATCGTCGGCGAGTCGGGCTCGGGCAAGTCGGTGACATCGCTGGCGCTGATGCGCCTGATCGAGCATGGGGGCGGGCGCATCGCCCAGGGGGCGATGGCGCTGCGCCGGCGCAGCGGCGAGGTGGTGGATCTGGTGCGTGCGTCTTCGCGCACCATGCGCAGCGTGCGCGGCGCCGACATGGCGATGATCTTCCAGGAGCCCATGACCTCGCTGAATCCGGTGTTCACCGCCGGTGACCAGATTGCGGAAACCATCCGCCTGCATCAGGGCAAGGACGCGGCAGCCGCGCGCGCCGAGGCCCTGCGCATGCTGGAGCAGGTGCGCATCCCCGAAGCGCGTTCGGTGCTGGAGCGTTATCCGCATCAACTGTCGGGCGGGATGCGCCAGCGCGTCATGATCGCCATGGCCCTGGCCTGCAAGCCGGCATTGCTGATTGCCGATGAGCCGACCACGGCGCTGGATGTCACCATCCAGGCCCAGATCCTGCAGCTGATCCGTCAGCTTCAGGAAGAGCTGCACATGGGGGTGGTGTTCATCACCCACGACATGGGCGTGGTGGCCGAAGTGGCTGACCGGGTGCTGGTGATGTACCGGGGCGACAAGGTCGAAGAGGGCGCGGCCGAGCGGGTGTTCGCCGCGCCGGAACACAGCTACACGCGGGCGCTGCTGTCGGCCGTGCCGCGGCTGGGCGCCATGACGGGCACCGATCTGCCCGAGCGCTTCCCGCTGTTGCAGGTCAGCGGTCGTCCTGATCCGTCCGATGTGCCGACCAGCCTGGTCAATCCCGAAGACCGCCCGCCAGCCGATCAGTCGCCGGTGCTCAGCGTGCGTGACCTGGTGACCCGTTTCGATGTGCGCGGTGGCATCCTGGGGCGCGTGCAACGCCGCGTGCATGCGGTCGAGAAAGTGAGTTTCGATCTGTTCCCCGGCGAGACGCTTTCGCTGGTGGGTGAATCGGGTTGCGGCAAATCGACCACCGGTCGTTCGCTGCTGCGCCTGGTGGACAGCCAGCGCGGCGAGATCCTCTTCGGCGGGCGCGATATCGTCAGGCTCAAGAACAGCGAACTGCAGGCCCTGCGCCGCGACATCCAGTTCGTGTTCCAGGATCCGTTCGCCTCGCTCGATCCGCGCGTGACGGTCGGCTTCTCCATCATGGAGCCGTTGCTGGTGCACGGTGTCGCCAGCGGCCGTCAGGCGCAGGCACGGGTCGAAGAGCTGCTCGAGCGCGTGGGCCTGGCGCCCGAGATGGCGCAGCGCTATCCGCACGAGTTCTCGGGCGGCCAGCGCCAGCGCATCTGTATCGCGCGTGCCCTGGCGCTCAACCCCAAGGTGGTGATCGCCGATGAGTCGGTCTCGGCGCTGGACGTGTCCATCCAGGCGCAGATCGTCAATTTGCTGATCGATCTGCAAAGCGATCTGGGCGTGTCGTTCCTGTTCATTTCGCATGACATGGCCGTGGTTGAACGCATCAGCCATCGCGTGGCGGTGATGTACCTGGGCCAGATCGTCGAGATCGGTCCGCGCCGCGCCATCTTCGAGAATCCGCAGCACCCCTACACCAAGAAACTGATGTCGGCGGTGCCGATTGCCGATCCGGCGCGGCGCCATCTCAAGCGGACGCTGCTGTCCGAGGAAATCCCCAGTCCGATCCGCAAGGTCGGCGACGAACCGGTCGTCGAACCCCTGGTGCAGGTCGGGCCGGATCACTTTGTTGCGCGCCATGCCGTTGGTGGCGCTTATTGATGTCCGGTCCGGGCGGCATGATGTCGCCTGCTCCGGGACTTTTCGACCCTCTCACCTTCTCGACCGAGGAGCTGCAATGATGAAAGTTCTGCGCCCCACGACGCTGATGGCAGCCGCTGCGCTGGCCTTCGGCGTTTCCGTTACGCCGCTGGCCCACGCCAGCAAGGACGTGACCTTCGCGGTGTCCATCGCGCTGGAAACCCTGGATCCGTACAACACCAACAGCACCCTGAACCAGGCGGTGGGCAAGGCCTACTACGAAGGGCTGCTGGAGTTCGACAAGGATCTGAAGATCCAGAAGGTGCTGGCCACCGATTATGAAATCAGTGACGACGGCCTGGTCTATACCTTCAAGCTGCGCCCCGGCGTGAAGTTCCACGACGGCACCGATTTCAATGCCGAGGCCGTGAAGCTCAACTTCGATCGTCCGGCCAACCCCGACAACCGTCTGTCGCGCTACATCCAGTTCAGCGTCATCGACAAGGTCGACGTGGTGGATCCGCTGACCGTCAAGATCACACTGAAGAAGCCTTTCTCGGCATTCCTGAATGCGCTGGCCCACCCGGCCGCCATGATGATTTCGCCGGCCGCGCTGGCCAAGTACGGCAAGGAAATCGGTTTCCACCCGGTGGGCACCGGCCCGTTCGAGTTTGTCGAATGGAAGCCGGCCGAATACCTGAAGGTCAAGAAGTTCGACGGTTACTGGAATCAGGGCAAGCCCAAGGTCGACTCCCTGACCTTCCGCACCGTGACCGACAACAACACGCGTGCTGCCGTGGTGCAGACGGGCGAGGCCCATTTTGCTTTCCCGGTGCCGTTCGAGCAGGCCGCCATCCTGGCCAAGAACGACAAGCTCGACGTGGTGGATCACAAGAACTCCATCATGACGCGCTACATGTCCATGAACACCAAGGTCAAGCCGTTTGATGACCCGCGTGTGCGCCAGGCAATCAACTACGCCATCAATAAGGAAGCCCTGGCCAAGGTGGCCTTCAACGGCTATGCCACCGTGGTCGACGGCGTGGTGCCGCAAGGCGTGGACTTCGCCACCAAGACCGGCCCGTGGGCCTATGACCCGGCCAAGGCGCGCCAGCTGCTGAAGGAGGCCGGTTACGAGAAGGGCTTCGAGACCACGCTGTGGTCGGCCTATAACGACGGCACGTCGGTCAAGGCGGTGCAGTTCCTGCAGCAGCAGCTCGCCCAGGTCGGCATCAAGACTTCGCTCGAAGTGCTGGAGTCCGGCCAGCGCGTGCAACGCGTGCAGCAGGTGCAAAAGCCCGAAGACGCCAAGGTGCGCCTGTATTACGCCGGCTGGTCGTCCTCGACCGGCGAAGCCGACTGGGGCCTGCGTCCGCTGCTGGTCACGGAAGCGTTCCCGCCGGTGCTGAACAACGTCGCCTACTACTCGAACCCGAGCGTTGACGAAGGGGTCAAGGAAGCGTTGGCCACCACCGATCGTGCCAAGAAGGGCGAGATCTACGACAAGGTGCAGCAGACCATCTGGAATGACGCGCCGTGGGCTTTCCTGGTCACGCAGAACAACGTGTACGTCAAGTCCAAGAACCTGTCCGGCGTGTATGTCGAACCCGACACGTCGTTCTGGTTCGGCGACATCGATCTGAAGCAGTAACGCCCAAGCAGTAGCCGCGGCCCGGTGGCTTTTCTCCCGCCGGGCCCACAGGAATTTCCATGCTGACCTATTTCGTCAAACGTCTCCTGGGCATGATCCCGACGCTGTTGCTCGTCTCGGTGGTCGTGTTCCTTTTCGTGCATATGCTGCCGGGCGATCCCGCGCGGCTGGCCGCCGGCCCCGAGGCCGACCAGGCCACCGTCGACCTGGTGCGCCAGGAGCTGGGGCTCGATCTGCCCCTGCCGCAGCAGTTCGTGCGTTACTTCAGCCATCTGTTGCAGGGTGACCTGGGGGTGTCGCTGCGCACCAAGCGGCCGGTATCCACCGAGATCGCCGATCGCTTCATGCCCACGCTATGGTTGACGATCACCAGCATGATCTGGTCAGTCACCTTCGGGATGGTCTTTGGCATCGTGTCGGCGGTGTGGCGCAATCGCTGGCCTGACCGTCTGCTGATGACACTGGCCGTCTCGGGGATTTCGTTTCCGGCTTTCGCACTCGGCATGATGCTGATGCAGGTGTTCTCGGTCGAGCTGGGCTGGCTGCCCACGGTCGGGGCTTCCAGCTGGAAGCATTACATCCTGCCTTCGATCACGCTGGGGGCGGCGGTGGCGGCCGTGATGGCCCGTTTCACGCGCGCCTCCTTCGTCGAGGTGATCCAGGAAGACTTCGTGCGCACCGCGAGGGCCAAGGGGCTGGGCGAGGGGCGTGTGGTCATCAAGCACACCTTGCGCAATGCGCTCATTCCGGTGGTGACCATGATGGGCCTGCAGTTCGGGTTTCTGCTGGGCGGCTCCATCGTGGTGGAGACGGTGTTCAACTGGCCCGGGCTGGGGCGTCTGCTGGTCGATGCGGTGACGCAGCGCGACTATCCCGTGATTCAGGGCCTGGTGCTGCTGTTCTCGCTCGAATTCATTCTGATCAACCTGATTGTCGACGTGCTTTATGGCGTCATCAATCCCAGCATTCGCTACAAGTGAGGCGGGCATGAGCAATACGACTACCGCCCCGGCCACGGCCAAGAGCAATGATGTGCGCACTCCGCTGTCGGAGTTCTGGCGCAAGTTCAAGAAGCAGAAACTGGCCGTCGGCGCGGGCCTGTTTGTGCTGCTGCTGGTTCTGGTGGCCATTTTTGCACCTTGGATCGTGCCCTACGATCCGGAGAACTACTTCGACTACGACGCGCTCAATGCGGGACCGTCCTGGGCGCACTGGCTGGGCGTGGATTCCCTGGGCCGAGATATCTTCAGCCGCATCCTGACGGGCGCGCGCATTTCGCTGGCGGCGGGTTTTCTGTCAGTCGCCATGGGCGCCGTGGTGGGCACCTTCATGGGTCTGATGGCAGGCTATTACCAGGGCTGGTGGGAGCGCATCACGATGCGTATCTCCGATGTGCTGCTGGCCTTTCCGGGCATGCTGCTGGCCATCGGCGTGGTGGCTATCCTGGGCTCGAACATGATCAACGTCATTGTGGCGGTGGCGGTGTTCAGCGTGCCGGCCTTCGCCCGTCTGGTGCGCGGCAATACGCTGGCGGTCAAGCAGATGACTTATGTCGAGGCCGTGCGCAGCGTGGGCGCCTCCGACTGGACCATCATCATGCGCCACATCCTGCCGGGCACGATCTCGCCGATCGTCGTCTATGGCACGATGCGGATCGGCACCTCCATCATCACGGCCGCCAGCCTGTCCTTTCTGGGCATGGGCGCGCAGCCGCCCACGCCGGAGTGGGGCGCGATGCTCAACGAGGCGCGTGCCGATATGGTGCTCGCGCCGCACGTGGCGATTTTCCCGGCGCTGGCCATCTTCCTGACCGTGCTGGCCTTCAACCTGCTGGGCGATGGCCTGCGCGACGCGCTCGATCCCAAGATCGACCGTCGTTGAGCCGCCCTCGTGGCAGCGGGCAAGGGGCGCGGCGCGAGCCGTGCCCTTTTTTCTGTAGATTTGAACGGAGCCGCAT
>JAEWJD010000109.1 GCA_023386765.1 Pseudomonadota bacterium
CCATGGAACTGAACATCCCGGCCATCAAGGGGATCGGCGATTCGCTGATCTATCTGGTAGACCGCTGGCGCGGCAAGGGTGGCCACGGCGGCATCGGTGACATCAGCATCTATGACGTCGACTTCGAGCCGCTGGATCCCGACAACGCGGCCGCCGACCTGAACCACGTCGGTGCAGGCCTCACCCTGGTGGATCACCTGACCCACAACGTACACAAGGGCCGCATGGGGGAGTGGGCCGAGTTCTATGAGCGCCTGTTCAATTTCCGCGAAGTGCGCTACTTCGATATCGAGGGCAAGGTCACGGGCGTGAAGTCCAAGGCGATGACCTCCCCCTGCGGCAACATCCGCATCCCCATCAACGAAGAAGGCACGGAAGAGAAAGGCCAGATCCAGGAATACCTGGATCTCTATCGCGGAGAAGGCATCCAGCACATCGCCATGGCAACGGAAGACATCTACGAAACCATCGAGGCCTTGCGCAAGAATGGCGTGGTATTCCTCGATACGCCCCAGACCTACTATGAGCTGCTGGATCGCCGCCTGCCCGGTCACGGCGAAGATGTAGATCGCCTGTGCAAGAACCGCATCCTGCTCGACGGCGCCCCCGATGGCGGCCTGCTGCTGCAGATCTTTACAGAGAACCAGATCGGCCCGATCTTCTTCGAGATCATTCAACGCAAGGGCAATGAGGGCTTTGGCGAAGGCAACTTCAAGGCGCTGTTCGAATCGATCGAACTGGACCAGATGCGCCGGGGCGTCGTGAAGTCAGTCGAGTAAGCATCCGGCATGCATAAGAAAAGCCCCCGGCATTTCCATGGCGGGGGCTTTGCTTTGAAGGCGTTGACTCAACGCTTCAAGCGATCCTGGAACTGACGCCGGAATTTGGCGACCTTGGGTGCGATCACGAATTGGCAATAGCCTTGTTCGGGATGCAGCGCGAAGTAGTCCCGGTGGTAATCCTCGGCCGGCCAGAAATGGGCTGGCGGCAATAGCCGGGTAACAAGGGGCGCATCATAGATCCGGGCCGCCTCGATCTCGGCCATGACGGCCTGCGCCTGTTCGCGCTGACTTTCGTCCTGCCAGAAGATCGCAGACTCGTATTGCGGTCCGACATCATTGCCTTGACGCCCCGGCGTGGTCGGGTCATGCGTGGCAAAGAACACGCGCAGCAGGTCCGAGAAAGTAAGCTCGGCCGGATCAAACTCGATGCGCGCCACCTCGATATGCCCGGTCTGCTTGCCACAGACCTGTTCATAGGTAGGCTGCTGGACATGGCCTCCCGCGTAACCGGACTCCACGCTGCACACACCCCGCAGATCCGTGAAGACCGCCTCGACACACCAGAAGCAACCACCGCCCAGCACCGCGACTTCGCGGCCGGATTGTGCAGATAGCGTTGTCATGAATATTCCCCGTTGTGCTTACTTGGCAGGCGCCAGCGTCATGATCCACTCGGCCAACGCGCGCGCATCATCAGGCGAGACATGGGATTGCGCCGGCATCGGTACCGCTCCCCAGGCCCCGCGCCCACCTCCGCGGATCTTGCCAGCCAGATAATCCACCGCGTCGGCCTGCCCGGCGTAGCGCTCGGCCACGCTCTTGAGGGGTGGCCCCACGCGCTTGTTCTCCACCTGGTGGCAGGCCATACAGGCCTTGCTCTTGGCCAGGTCGATGCCCGTGGTCTGCGCCGCAGCCGTCGCAGCACAGGCCAGCGCGGCACAGGCCAGGGTCAATTTGAGTATCGAGTGCATATATCCGGAATCCACAATACGGTACATCAGCCGAAACCTGTCCGGCCGCTACGATGGTACCCGAAAGCAGCCCGGGGCAAGTGCGACCGGCTGTCGCTGCCGCGCCCCCGCGGGCACGGCGCGCCGGTTATCATCGAACAACACTTTGTCTGCGGATTGCTATGCTTCAGTACCCTCAATTCGACCCCGTCGCCCTGCAGATTGGCCCCGTGGCCATTCACTGGTATGGCTTGATGTATCTGCTGGCGTTCGCGCTGGTCTATGGACTGGGCCGCTATCGCCTGGTGCGCAACCCCGCGGCCATCATGACGCCCAAAGGGCTGGAAGACCTGATCTTCTACAGCGTGCTGGGCGTCGTCCTGGGTGGCCGCCTCGGATATGTGCTGTTCTATAAGCCTGATTATTATCTGCAGCACCCCCTGGAAATCGCCTATCTCTGGCAAGGCGGCATGTCCTTTCATGGCGGATTGATCGGGGTGATCGTGGTGATGCTGCTCTTTGCCCGCAAGAAGGGGCTGCCTTTCCTGGCGGTCAGCGACTTCATCGCCCCCCTCATCCCGCTGGGCCTGGGCGCAGGCCGCCTGGGCAATTTCATCAATGGCGAGCTTTGGGGCCGTCCGAGCGATGTGCCCTGGGCCATGGTGTTTCCGCAATCGGGCGACAACCTGCCACGCCATCCTTCGCAACTATATGAGCTGGGACTGGAGGGATTGCTGCTGTTTGCCGTGCTATGGATCTACTCGCGCAAACCGCGTCCGCTGGGCCGGGTCAGTGCGCTCTTTCTGATGGGCTACGGCGCGCTGCGCTTTGCGGTCGAATTCACGCGCGAACCGGATAACTTTCTGGGATTGCTGGCCGGCGGCATGAGCATGGGGCAATGGCTGTCCCTGCCCATGTTCCTCGCCGGCCTGCTGCTGTTCGTGCTTACTGCAGGAAAATCGTCCCTGCCACCGTCACGCTGACGGTCACTTCCCCGGCTTCCAGCGGCACGCCCGGCGCGCCGCTGTCAGCGGCCCCCTTGGCCATGGACGCTTCCATCATGACGCGCGGCATGGGCACCGGCGATCCGCCCCCGCCCAGCTCCAGCTTGGACAAGCGGTAACCCGAAAACCCGAATGCATTGGCAGCGGCCAGCGCACGCGACTTGAAGGCCTGCGCAGCCTGGCTCAGCAGCTTGCGTTCTTCGGCCTCCCGCCCCTCGCGCGAGAGGAAGAAACCGATATTGGAAATCGCCGTCTTGTCGCTCAACTTGGCAGCCAGCGCAGAAGCGGCCTCGAAATCGGTGGATTCCAGGATGATCCCGCCCTGCCCCCGCCAGTTCGTGATCTTGCCCTTCGAATTGGTATTGGGCCACACGTTATAGCCACCGCTGCGGACCTCGACGTTCTTGGCGCCACGCGCGCGCTTGACGACGTCATCGAGCGCCGCCGTCAGGCGCTTGCCGACGCTGGCCTGGTCATTGGCCTCGACCTCGACAGACAGACTGATGCGCACCGTATCTTGCTTGACTTCGCTGGAGGCGGACGCCTGCAATGTCAGCTCGGGCGCGCTGCGCGACGCCTCGGCGGCGGCAGGCGTGGCAGTCGTCTGGGCCAGGCTGGGCTGGGCAACGGCTAACGCCAACGAGGCAAAGCAGGCGGCCGCGACGCGATTCAACGAAAACGTGAAGGCACGAGTCATGTAAAACCCTGTTGTTGAGGAAAGCAAAATGAGAGGGGAATCCGCGAAGCGCAGAAAGACTGATCAGGCCGGGCCCGCCCCCGATAAGGGCGGGCCCGCCGAATAAATGCCCCGCATGTGCCGTCTAGGCCGGCATCTCGAACCCATAGGTTCAAGGTGGTCGCGATCCGAAGAGCATCGGGTTCGTCAACGATGTGACGATCACTCCAGCCCTGCACTCCCGCAACCAGTATGCCAAAGGCATCGGTTCAGAGACTGTATGGCCATGTCACGAACACCGCAGGGACAAACTGCAGCGCTGCTGCCTGACTGGCGGCAGCGCATGTCTGAAACGAAAAGGCTTAAAGAAGCTTTTCCTGGCCCGACAAAGCATCGTCAAGCATCAGGTTCATTTCTTCAATTCTACGCTTGAAGTCGCCCACTGCCAAACCGCCCAGGGGGCCATCGGGCGCCTTCATGGCAAGCAGCTCGGCCGCGATCTGGAGCGCAGCCATGACGGCGATGCGCTCGTTGCTGGACACCTTGCCGGTGCCCTGGATGCGCAGCATGAGCTGATCGACATGCCGCACCGCGGCCAGCAGGATGGGCTTTTCTTCGGCCGAGCACGCGAGTGAATACTCACGACCCAGGATAGAGACATCTAGGCGTTCCATCAGGCTTGCTCTCCGACAGCGGCACCGGGCAGACGCGCGAGCACGGCGTCGATGCGTTCACGTGCCGAGGTGGCAACCGAGCGCAGGCGTTGCAACTCCGCCTCTCGGGCGGACAGCACCTGCCGCATTTCTTCCTCGCGGGCGACGAAGCGTGCCTCAAGCGCCTGGCGCTGGGCAGTTTCACGGGCAAGTTGCTCGCGCAGATCGCCTTCGGCCTGCTGCGCTTGCGCTTTGGCGCGCTCCAGGAGGCCGTCGTGATCGCGCGATTGCTCGCGCAAAGCGCGCAGCTCGGCGTCGCGGTCAGCGCAACGCTGCGTCAGCGTATGCACCTGGCCTTCACTGTCATTCAGACGGACACGCAGCACATCACGCTCGGCGTGAAGTTGCCGGGTACGTTCCACCATTTGCCCGATGCGGGCGGCGAGTTGATCTAGGTCTTGCAGCATGGGCGCTATCGTAAACCATCCGGAAGCGATTCGGGATGCTTCACGTAAGCAGATAAGTACGGCAATATTCGGTACAGGATGAAAGTTGTTTGGCAGAACTCTGTCACCTCGCTGCAACGGCGAAATCTGCCAGCCGACAACCTGCTTTCGCACAACTTTCTAGATCCTTTCAGTTTCCTTTCAATCTCCCATCAGCCCCTCCCCTCCGTTACAAAAAAACCCGGGAAGTTCCCCTAGTTCCCGCAAAAACGAGGGAAAACCCCAGTGCATCAGGGTAGCCCCAGGGTTTGCATGCTTGATCCCCTCCATTACCATTCGGCCTTCAAAAAAGCGTCTTTCTGCTTTCACTATGGCAGGAGCAGCTTTCAATAAAAACGAATGGCACCTCCAAATGCCTTTTTGTGGCTGGCTGTCAGTGTTTCGACACGGCAGCGGTCTATGAACCCTACACGCTGTAAAACAGGAGCCAACCAATCATGCAGCTACGCAATCGACAGGACTTCTGGTCGGGGGTGATGTTCATCGCCCTTGGACTGGGATTCGCCTGGCAAGCCACCAGCTACCAAATGGGCACAGCCGCCCGCATGGGCCCGGGGTACTTCCCTTTCTGGCTGGGACTTGTCCTGGCCTTGTTGGGCGCCGTCGTGCTGCTCGGGTCGTTGTCGAAAAAGGCCCAGGAAACGCACGTCGACCGCTTCGACTGGCGCATCGTCTTCCTGGTGATCGGCTCCGTTGTCGTCTACGCCGTAGTCCTCAACCTCCTCGGGGTCTATATCTCGGTATTCCTGCTGGTGGTGCTCAGCAGTCTGGCCAGCCATGAGTTCAGCCTCAAGGTCGCGGTCGCCAACGGTATTTTCCTGGTGGTGTTCAGCTACCTGGCCTTCATCAAGGGCCTGGGACTGATCTTCCCGCTGTGGCCGTCGTTCATTTAAGGCTAGAGGAGCACACTCGCCATGGAATTGCTTGACAACCTCATGCTGGGTTTCTCGGTAGCGATCTCGCCCGAGAACCTGGCCTATGCCCTGCTGGGCTGCATTCTGGGTACGCTGATCGGCGTGCTGCCGGGGATCGGCCCGGTGCCGACCATCGCCATGCTGCTGCCCATCACCTATGTGCTGCCGCCGGTAGCTGGCCTGATCATGCTGGCCGGCATTTACTACGGCGCCCAGTACGGCGGCTCGACCACTGCCATTCTGGTGGCGCTACCAGGCGAGACCTCCGCAGTGGTGACCGTGCTGGACGGCCACCAGATGGCCCGCAACGGCCGTGCCGGCGCCGCTCTGGCCATCGCAGCCCTGGGTTCGTTCTTCGCCGGTTGCGTGGCTACGCTGCTGCTGGCCGCCTTTGCCCCTCCGCTGGCGGAAGTGGCGTTCAAGTTCGGCCCGGCCGAGTATTTCTCGCTGATGGTGCTGGGCCTGGTGGGCGCCGTGGTGCTGGCCTCGGGCTCGCTGCCCAAGGCCATCGCGATGATCATCCTCGGCCTGCTGCTGGGCATGGTGGGCACGGACGTGAACTCCGGCGTGGCCCGCTTTGACTTCGGCATCCCCGAACTGCAGGACGGCATCGACTTCGCCATCGTGGCCATGGGCGTGTTCGGCTTCTCCGAAATCATGACCAACCTGGAGCAGAAGGAAAACCGCGTCGACATCACCGACAAGATCGGCTCGCTGTATCCCAACTTCCAGGAGTTCAAGGAAGCCGCTCCGGCCGTGGTGCGCGGCACCGCGTTGGGTTCGGCCCTGGGCATCCTGCCGGGCGGTGGCGCCGTGCTGTCGTCGTTCGCCTCCTACACGCTGGAAAAGAAGATCTCGCGCAACCCCGAGCGTTTCGGCAAGGGCCACCCTGCCGGCCTGGCAGGCCCCGAGTCGGCCAACAACGCCGCTGCGCAGACGTCCTTCATCCCGCTGCTGACGCTGGGCATCCCCGGCAACGCCGTGATGGCTCTGATGGTTGGCGCCATGACCATCCACAACATCCAGCCGGGTCCGCAGGTCATGTCCAGCCACCCCGAGCTGTTCTGGGGCCTGATCGCCTCGATGTGGATCGGTAACCTGATGCTGGTGGTGCTGAACCTGCCGCTGATCGGCCTGTGGGTCAAGCTGCTCAAGGTGCCCTATCGCATCCTGTTCCCCGCGATCCTGGTGTTCTGCACGATCGGTGTGTACTCGCTGAACTACAACACCTTCGACATCTTCATGACCGCGGCTTTCGGCGTGATCGGCTACGTCTGGTCCAAGCTCAAGTGCGAAGGCGCCCCGCTGCTGCTGGGCCTGGTGCTGGGCCCCATGATGGAAGAAAACTTCCGTCGCGCCCTGCTGCTGTCGCGCGGCGACTTCACGACCTTCCTGACCCGTCCGCTGTCGGCCTCGTTGCTGGCTCTGGCTCTGGCCCTGGTCGTTCTGGTCGCCCTGCCCGCGATCCGCAAGAAGCGCGAAGAGACCTTCGTCGAGGAAGAATAATCCTCGCGGCGTTTCAAACGCGTCATGCAAACCGGGCCCCTTGCGGGCCCGGTTTTTTTATTTCTTCCCCCCCGCCCCTGCCGGACACGGCGGGGGAGGATTGGGGTAAGTTATCGGCTTCACAACCTCGTTTTCCGGAAGATCAGACATGCCAAGCATCGGTTCGAAAACCTACGACAACGTCGCCGCTCACAAGGTCGCTTTCCTGGGGCTGGGCGTCATGGGCCTGCCGATGGCGGGACACCTGGCGCGGGCCGGCCACGACGTCACGGTCTACAACCGCAGCCCGGCCAAGGCCGAGGCGTGGGTACAGGAGTTCGGCGGCAAGCGGGCTGCCACCCCGCGCGAAGCCGCCCAGGGCGCACAAATCGTGTTTGCCTGCGTGGGCAATGATGACGATCTGCGCAGCGTGGTGCTGGGCGAGGATGGCGCCTTTGCGGGCATGGCCGCCGGCGCCACCTTCGTCGACCACACGACTGCCTCGGCCGACGTGGCACGCGAACTCTACGCGCTGGCCAAGGACCGCGGCCTGAATTTCATCGATGGGCCGGTCTCCGGCGGCCAGGCAGGCGCGGTCAATGGCGTGCTCACCGTGATGTGCGGCGGCGATGCCGCTGTGTTCGACGCCATCCAGCCGGTGGCAGCCGCTTTTGGGCGAGCCGTCACCCGGGTCGGCGAGGCCGGCGCGGGCCAGCTGGCCAAAATGGTCAACCAGATCTGCATCGCCGGTGTGGTGCAGGGTTTGGCCGAGGCCGTTGCCTTCGGCCAAGCCTCCGAGCTCGACATGAAGCTGGTGCTCGATGTCATCAGCAAGGGGGCTGCACAAAGCTGGCAGATGGAAAACCGCGGTGGCACCATGGTCGATGGCAAATTCGACTTCGGCTTTGCCGTTGACTGGATGCGCAAAGACCTCGGCCTGGTGTTGAGCGAAGCGCGTCACAACGGCGCCCGCCTGCCCATGACCGCCCTGGTGGATCAGTTCTACGGCGACGTGCAGCAGCAAGGCGGCGGCCGCTGGGACACCTCCAGCCTGATCACGCGTCTGAACAAGTGATGGAACGGGCGGCTGCGGCCGCCTGACAGCCCGATGCAAGATCTCAACGATCTCTACTACTTCTGCCAGGTGGTCGAGCAGGGCGGCTTCAGCGCCGCCGCGCGGGCCCTCGACATTCCCAAGTCGCGCCTGTCACGGCGCATCTCGCAGCTCGAGGAGCGCCTGGGGCTGCGCCTGCTGCAGCGCACGACGCGTCGCCTGCGCCTGACCAGCGCCGGCGAGCGCTACCTGCATTACTGCCGTGAAATGACCGCTTCCGCCCAGGCAGCCGAAGAAGCCATGCAGCAGTTGCAGAGCCAGCCTTCCGGGCCGGTGGTCGTGAGTTGTCCGATCTCGATCGCCCAGCAGTTGCTGGCGCCATTGCTGCCGGAGTTCATGGAGGCCTGGCCGGAAATCTCGATCCGCATGCTGGCCACCAACCGACGGATCGACCTGATCAATGAAGGGGTCGACCTGGCCTTGCGCGTGCGCACCCGCCTGGATACCGACGCCGAGTTCGTGGTGCGCCAGTTGGGCATGGCCACGGGCATGCTGGTGGCCAGCCCGGGCTATCTGGCCCAGCATGGCACGCCAGCCACCCCCGAGGCGTTAACGCAACACCTGACCCTCAGCTTCAATGATCCGCAAGGCGAAGTGGTCTGGGCCCTGCACCATCGCGACGGCGAAGAACGCCAGATCGTCGTGAGCCCGCGACTGTCGTGCAATGACTTCATCGTTCTGACCGAAGCCGCCATGCGCGGACGCGGGATCGCCCTGCTGCCTTCTGTCGCCATCCAGGAAGCGCTGCGGCGTGGCGAACTGGTGCCGGTGCTGCCCGACTGGCGCCTGCCCGAGGGCATCGTGCATTGCATCTACCCTTCACGGCGCGGCATGATCCCGGCCGTGCGTGTATTCCTGGACTTCCTCTTCGAGCGTCTGCCGCCCACCTACGAACCGCTGGGCATGCGGCGCATGACGCCCTGAAGAGGAAGGCACACCGGCGCGTAAGGCCTCAAGCCGTGCCGGAAGCCACGTCGGCGGGCTTGCGGCGATTACGCCGCATGAAGGCCCATACCTGCACCAGGATAAGCAAGGCGCTGGCGCCGATGAACCAGGCACTGATGGGGCGCTCGACAAACACGGCCAGGTCCCCGCGCGACAGCAACAGGGCACGGCGGAAATTCTCCTCGACCATGGGCCCCAGCACGAAGCCCAGCAAGATGGGCGCGACCGAGAAGTCCAGGAACATCAGCAAGGCGCCGATCACCCCGAAGGCCAGCACTTCCCAGATCTGGAAGAGGCTGTTCTGGGTACTGAACACGCCCACCGCGATGAAGAACAGCGCCGACGGGAACAGATAGCGGTACGGCACCTGCAGCAGCTTGACCCACACACCGATGAGCGGCACGTTGAGCACCATGAGCAGCACGTTGCCGACCCAAAAGCTGGCGATCAGCCCCCAGAAGATATCCGGATGCTCGGTAATGAGCTGCGGCCCCGGCTGGATGCCCTGAATCAGCAAGGCCCCCAGGATCAGCGCCATCACGGCGTCGCCCGGGATCCCCAGGCTCATGGTGGGGATGAAGTCCACCTGAGTCTTGGAGTGCGAAGACGCTTCCGGAGACGCCACGCCCCCGATCATGCCGGTACCGAATTTCTCCGGCGTCTTGGAGATCTTGCGTTCCAGCGCATAAGCCACGAAAGTGGTGATGGTCGGCCCGGTGCCCGGCATGGCGCCGAACAGGGTCCCCACCAGCGTGCCCCGCACCATGGGCATGAAGGCCTCCTTCATCTCGGCCTTGCTGGGCCGCATGTCTCGCACGCGCAGTTTGGCGCCGCTGCCGATGGATACCATGCGGTTGACGCTCATCAGGAAGTCCGCCACGCCGAACAAGCCCATCGAGACCGCCACTAGCTCCAGGCCGTCGGACAAATCGATCAGGCCAAAGGAGAAGCGGATCGAACCGGTGTTCACATCGGTGCCGACCACGCCGCACAGCAGACCGAACAGGGTCATTGCCACCCCGCGCAGCGCCGAGCCGCGCGACATCGTGGCGCCCGCCAGCAAACCCAGCAACATGATCGAGAAGATCTCGGTGGGGCCGAACTTGAACGCCACCTCGACCAGGAGCGGCGAGGCGAAGATCATGACGATAATGCCGACCGAGGCAGCAAAGAACGAGCAGATCATCGTGATGCCCAACGCCGTGCCGCCCTTGCCCTGCTTGGTCAGGGGATAACCGTCCAGGCAGGTGACGGCATGAGGCGGATGCGAAGGCAGATTCAACAGAATGGCGCCGATGGCGCCGCCATACTGCGAGCCGTAGAAAATGCCGGCCAGCATCAGAATGGCCGGCACGGGCTGCATGACATAGGTCAGCGGCAGCAGGATCGAGATGGCCGAAAGCGCTCCCAATCCGGGCAACACCCCGATCAGGTTGCCGACCAGCACCCCGAAGAACGACCACATGAGGTTGTGCCACTGGAAGGCAATGCCAAAGCCATACCAGAGGTCACTCAGAGATTCCATGATCATGGCGCATCAGCTCCAGTGAAACAGCGGCAGCTGCAGTTGCAAGGCCCACCAGAACACCGCCACGGCGACGGCGCACATGGCGAGCGCCAGCAGAAAAGCCTGCTTGAGCGTATTGCTGCGGTCACCCAATGCCGAAATGAATACGATGGCGAAGGTGGCCGGCAGCAGCCCGCCCCATTCGCCCAGCAGCAGAAATGCCAGGATGCCCGCTACGATGCAGGCGGCCCCGCGCAGGTCGGGGAAGGCGTGCTGATGACCGTCGGATGCGGGTTTGACGTCGTCGGCCGCAGGTGCCGGCCGTGCTGACAAGACGATCAGCAAGCCCACGAAGGCGAGCAAGGTGCCGATCGCTGCCGGGAAGAAGCCCGGCCCCATGTGAGACAAACTTCCCAGGTGATACTGCGTGCCGGCGTACACCGCTCCCAGCCCGACGATCACCATCAAGGCCCCGCCGTAATAGTCTTTTTGTCGACTAGATAAATCCACTCTCGCTCCTTTCGCGCCATGGTGACGCGGTATCCCCCCTGGCCTGGAAAAAAGGCACGGGGCCTGTCCTCATGAAGACAACAGGCCTGCAGGATAGGAAGCGTAGCTGCGAAAGCGCTTTCTATGCGCTGTCGCAAAACTGAATTCTGGGGTAATCCCTAGCCTCGTCCGGGGCGAAGCTTTTAATAGGCTTTCTTTTGATTGTCTGCCAGCTGAATTTCGGCGGTATCGAAGGCACGGGGCATATGGAATACGGCTGCCAGGCCGTGGCCACCAGCGGCATTCGGCTCGCCGTCATGCAGCTCGATATCGCCGCCATTGCGACGCGCAAAGGCCCGCGCAATGGACAGCCCCAGGCCGCTGCCCGAGGATGTGGTCGTGCGATCCACCATGATGCGTTCAAACCGCGCAAAGGCACGCTCGCGCATGCAGGCCTCGATGCCCGGGCCGTTGTCGGCGACGATTACATCGACACCCGCGCTCCCCGGTACCACCGAAACCGTGATCAGCGCTCCGCTGCCGGCGTAATTGATGGCGTTGTGGACCAGATTGGAAAGCACTTCGTGGACCTCGGCCTCACTGCCCAGGACGGGGGCAACCGCCTGGCCATCCTCGGCCCACATCCCCTGATCCCCCCGCGCATCCACCCAGCCCAGATCCTGGCGGCGCTCATGGGCCAGAGGCAGATATTGCAGCACCACCTCGCGGGCCAGTTCATTGAGGTCGAAGACACGGTGCGGCGTCGCCTCGGCCTGGTGGGCGTGAGCCAGCGATAGCAACTGCTCGGTCAGCCGGCGCGTGCTGCGCAATTGCTCGACGATGGCGCGCAGCCCTTCCTGCGCACGCTCGGGGTCGCGCTCGCGCAAGGCATACTGGGCTTGCGTCAACATGATGGCCAGCGGCGTGCGCAGCTGGTGCGAGGCGTCAGCCAGGAACTGCGACTGTTCGTCGATCACCCGGCGATGGCGGGCAATGTGATAGTTGACAGCCTCGACCAACGGGATCACTTCGTTGGGCACGCGCGAGGCGTCCAGGGGCGTCAGGTCATCCTGTGGGCGCGAACGGATGTCATTGCGCAAACGCCCCAAGGGACGCAGCGCCCAGCTCACGCCCCACCAGACCAGCAAAGCCACCAGCGCCAGCATGCGCGCGTCGCGCAGCACCTCCTGGCGCTGGGCGGCCTCTTCCGCCGCCAGGCGTTTGCCAATGCTCTCGGCCACGATCACCATGACCTGCCGGTGCACGCCGTGGTAATGCAGATCACGCAGCACCGCGACCACCCGCACCGGGTCGCTGCGATAGACACCGTCGTAAAACACCGGCTCACCATCACCCGACGGCCAGACCGGCGGACGCGGCATTTCCGGCATGCCGGCCAACGTCTGCCCGAGCGGGGGCTCGCCCTTCATGGAAGCCTGCCAGGGCGGATCGATTTCCTCGATACGGTAGTACTTGCGCAGCCCGGCACGCGATTCCAGCATGACCTGGGCGTAGAGCGGCGTGGCAACCTGCAGATTGCCATCAGGGGTGAATTCGAGGCTGCTTTCCAGCACTCTGGCCGGCTCCAGCAAAGCGGAGTCATAGGCTTCGTTGGTGATGGAAGCCAAGGTGCGATAGTCGTTCAGGCTATCGATGACCAGCAGCAGGATGACGCCGGGCAGCAGCAGGGAGATGAGCAGCGCCCGGATGCCCATGACGGGCCAGCGCGACCGCGGTTCAGGACTCGGAAGACTCACGCGCCACGCTTTCGAGCATGTAGCCCAGGCCGCGCACGGTCACGATGCGCACGTCACTGCCCGCCAGCTTCTTGCGCAAGCGGTGCAGTACGACCTCGATGGCATCCGGGTTGGCCTCGCTATCGTGGGTGAAAACCTTGCCGAAGAGCTGCGCCTTGTCCACCGGATAACCGCTGCGGGTCAGCAGCGCGGCCAGCGCGGCATGTTCACGCGGCGTCAGAAAGAGCAGCGAACCATCCAGCGTGAAGGCGCGGCTCTCGCCATCATAGGAGAGCGAACCGCATTGCAACCGCGGATGCTGGCGCCCACGGCTGCGCCGCACCAGAGCGGTAAGGCGGGCCTCCAGCTCTTCGAGGGCAAAAGGCTTGGTGAGGAAGTCATCGGCCCCCAGATTCAAACCCCGCACCCGATCCTGCAGGGCCCCCTGGGCCGTCAACAGCAAGACCGGCGTGCGATCGTCGCGATTGCGCATTTCGCGCAACAGCACCAGGCCGTGCTTGTCTGGCAGGCGCAAATCCATCACGATGGCGTCGTACTCGTTCCCGGCCATCAACCCTTCCGCCGTGCGCGCATCAGGCGCGTGATCGGGCAGGAAACCACTCTGGGCAAGCGCGCGCATGAGCCATGAAGCCATGTCGCGCTCATCTTCAACCAACAATATGCGCATGTCCGTCCGTTTCTGCCGGGTTGTCCGTATTCCTGGGGCCGTGCACACGCTGCCGCAAATAGCGGGTTTCGTGATGCCGGCGGAACAAGATGGTGGCGAGCTCATTGAGCGCTTGCGTGTAGACGCCGCGCTTGAACTCGATCACCGCATCCAGCGGTACCCAATATTGGCTCCAGCGCCAGGCGTCGAACTCCGGATGCTGCGTCGAACGCAGGCAAACGTCGCTGTCACGCCCGGTCAGGCGCAGGAGAAACCAAATCTGCTTCTGTCCTTTATAGTGTCCACGCCACTCGCGCCGGACAAAGTGGTCCGGCACGTTGTAACGCAACCAATCACGTGTTCGCCCCAAAATGCGGACATGCTCGGGCTTTAGGCCCACTTCCTCGTGGAGTTCGCGATACATGGCTTGCACCGGGCTTTCGCCGTACTTGATGCCACCCTGCGGGAACTGCCAGGCGTGCTCCCGGATTCGCTTGCCCCAGAAGACCTCGTTTTTTCCGTTAACGAGAATGATGCCGACATTGGGACGGTAGCCTTCGCGGTCAAGCATGGCCACCCCCACCGAATTCAATACAATTACGGACGATTATACGTATCTGCTGCCACCTTTAAACATGCGCGCATCCAACTACCATATCAACACCCTGAAAGAGGCGCCCGCCGACGCGGAAGTCGCCAGCCACCAGCTCATGACGCGCGCGGGCATGATCCGCAAGCTCGCAGGCGGTATCTACACCTATATGCCCCTGGGGCTGAAGGTGATCCGGAAAATCGAGAACATCATCCGCGAGGAGATGAACCGGGCTGGCGCCATCGAGCTGCTGATGCCGGTCGTCCAGCCGGCCGAGCTCTGGATGGAGTCGGGCCGCTGGGAGCAGTACGGCCCGGAGCTGCTGCGCATGAAGGACCGCCATCAGCGTGATTTCGTGCTGCAGCCCACCTCCGAGGAGGTCATCACCGATGTGGCGCGCAACGAAATCCACAGCTACCGCCAGCTGCCGGTCAACTTCTATCACATCCAGACCAAGTTCCGCGATGAGCGGCGCCCGCGTTTCGGTGTGATGCGCGGCCGTGAATTCACGATGAAGGACGCCTACTCCTTCGACCGCGACGAGGCCAGTGCCGGGCGCAGCTACGACACCATGTTCGACGCGTATCAGCGCATTTTCGGCCGTCTCGGGCTGGAATTCCGTGCCGTGGCGGCCGATACCGGGTCGATCGGGGGCTCGCGCAGCCATGAATTCCAGGTGATCGCCGATACCGGCGAAGATCTGCTGGTCTTCAACCCCGACTCCGAGTATGCCGCCAACATCGAGCTGGCCGAGGCCGTCAGCCTGCTGGCCGAACGGGCCGCCCCCGCCGAAGCCATGGCCAGCGTGCCCACGCCCGGCGCAGCCAAGTGCGAAGACGTCGCCACGCTGCTGGGGCTGCCGCTGTCGCAAACCATCAAATCCATCGTTCTGGCCACCGATGGCGAGAACGGCAAGGTACAGGTCTGGCTGCTGCTGCTGCGCGGCGACCACGAGCTGAACGAAATCAAGGCCGGCAAAGTGCCCGGCCTGGAGAACTTCCGCTTCGCCACGGAAACCGAGATCGTCGAGCACTTCGGCTGCAAGCCCGGCTATCTGGGCCCGGTCAAGACGGCCAAGCCGGTGCACGTGATCGCCGACCGTACGGTGGCCAACATGGCTGACTTCGTTTGCGGCGCCAACCAGGAAGACTTCCACCTGCGTGGGGTGAACTGGGGCCGCGACCTGCCTGAAGCAGAATTGGTGACGGATCTTCGCAATGTGGTTGCCGGTGACCCCTCGCCGGACGGCAAGGGCACCCTGGCCATCCAGCGGGGCATCGAAGTCGGCCACGTATTCTTCCTCGGCACCAAGTACTCGGAAGCGCTGAAGGCCACCTTCCTGGATGAGACCGGCAAGCCGGCCATCATGCAGATGGGCTGCTATGGCATCGGCGTGACCCGGATCGTCGGCGCCGCCATCGAGCAGAACTTCGATGCGCGCGGCATCATCTGGCCGCGCGCCATCGCGCCTTTCGAGGTCGTGATCTGCCCGGTGGGCTGGGGGAAAAGTGAAACTGTTCGCAACAAGGCCACCGAACTCTACGAAGCCCTGCGCGAACGCGGCATCGACGTCATCCTGGACGACCGCGACAGCCGCCCGGGCGTGATGTTCGCTGAATGGGAGCTCATCGGCGTGCCCCTGCGGGTCACCGTCGGCGATCGCGGCCTGAACGACGGCGTCATCGAGTTGCAGAGCCGCCGGGATACGGAAGCTGCAAAAATTTCCGTGGATTCGGCACTGAAAGAGATACTGGACAAACTCGAAACGCTGTAGACTGCGCCCCGGGTCCTAGTAGACCCGGGTTTCCCCCAAGGCCTGCCATTTATCGTGAGCCCAACGTTGTCCACCGAGTCCGTCTTTCGCGTCCGCGTCTACTATGAGGACACCGACGCCGGGGGTGTGGTCTTTTACGCCAACTACCTCAAGTTCTTTGAGCGCGCCCGCACCGAATGGCTGCGCGAGTTCGGGGTCGATCAATCCCGGCTGGCCCTGGAAGAAAAACGCCTGTTCGTCGTCCAGTCGCTGAACATGGCCTACCGGCGCCCGGCCCGGCTCGATGATCTGCTGACCCTGCGCAGCCGGATCACACACCTGGGACGGGCTTCGATACACTTTGCGCAAAGCGCCGAACGCGATGGGGAACTGCTGGCGGACGGCCAGATCCAAATCTGTTGCGTCGATGCCGAACGCATGCGACCCGCCGCGCTCCCCGATTTTCTCCGCGCCAAACTGGAACTCACTCAGGAATAGCCATGCAAGTGACCAGCGACATGTCGTTGTCTTCGCTGATTTTCAATGCCAGCCTGCCGGTTCAGCTCATCATGTTGCTGCTGCTGGCCATCTCCGTCGTTTCCTGGACCTACATCTTCGCCAAGCGCATGGCCATCCGCCGCGCCAACCAGCAGACCCGCCGGTTCGAAGATGATTTCTGGTCGGGTGGCGACCTGGCCATGCTGCAGCAGGCCGTTTCCAGCCGCCGCGATGAGCAAGGTGCATTGGCGCGGATCTTCGATGCCGGCATGACCGAGTTTCTGAAGGCCCGCCGCGGTGGCGCCGACGCCGCCAGCCAGCTGGATGGTCCGCGCCGTGCCATGCGCGCCGCCTACCAGCGTGAAATGGATACGCTGGAATCCCACCTCAACTTCCTGGCGTCGGCGGGTTCCGTCAGCCCCTACATCGGTTTGCTGGGTACGGTCTGGGGCATCATGCATGCCTTCATCGGCCTGTCCAACATGCAGCAGGCCACGCTGGCCTCGGTGGCACCTGGGATTGCCGAAGCCCTGATCGCCACTGCCATCGGCCTGTTTGCGGCCATTCCGGCGGTGGTGGCCTACAACCGCTTCACCAACGACATCGACCGCATCTCGATCCGCTTCGACAGCTTCGTCGATGAATTCCTGAACATCTTGCAGCGGCAGGTGCGCTAATGCCTTCGGTACGCTCCAGCGGCCGCGGCAGCCGCCGCATGAAAGCCGATATCAACGTCGTACCGTATATTGACGTGATGCTGGTGCTGCTGGTGATCTTCATGGTCACCGCACCGCTCATCACGCCCGGGCTGATTCAACTGCCTTCGGTGGGCAGCGCCTCCGACGTACCGGCCAAACCACTGGAAGTGCAGATCGCCGAGGACGGCAAGATTTCCCTTCGCCTGCGCGAGGCAGGTGCCGAGTTGCAGGATATCGCCCGCAACGAACTGGTCGATCAGGTGCGTTCGCGCATCACCGCGGAGACCCCGGTGGTGATTGCCGCCGACGGCAAAGTGCCCTACGAGACCGTGGTCAAGGTGATGGACGAGTTGCGCAGCAACGGCGTCACCCGTCTTGGCCTGCTGGTAGACCAAGGCGGCGCGCAGCCGGCCGACACCAAACCCGCCAGAAATCGTTGATCGGCCGGCCCTGCCGCCAGCCACCGTTTTTAGCCCATGCCCCCGATCCTACGTTCCGACAGCTCTGCTTCCGGCTCCTTTGAGCGCAAAGACACCCGACGGTCCTTTGCGCTGGCGGTGCTGGTGCACGTGTTGCTGGTCGTCGTGCTTATCTTCGGCCTGAACTGGCAGACGGAAAACCCCGGCCCGGTCCAGGTCGAATTGTGGATGAATGGCGACGACCCGCAAGCGGCACCCACGCCCGTGAAGCCGGAACCGGAACCCGAGCCCGAGCCCCCCAAGCCGCAACCCAAGCCCGAACCCAAGCCGCAACCGGCGCCGGAGCCCAAACCAGAACCGGCACCGGAGCCCGAACCGCCTCCGGCTCCCAAGGCCGCCCCGCCCGAAGCCGATCCCGAGATCGCGCTGCAGGAGGCCCGCAAGCGTGAACAGGAAGAGCAGGCACGCCAGGCCGCCGAGCGCGCCAAGGAAAAAGCGCGCCTGGAAGAAGTCCGCCGCCAGGCCGAGCTGAAGGAAAAGCAGCGCCTTGAGCAGGAGCGCAAGGTCGCCGAGCAAAAGGCCAAGGAAGAGGCCGAGAAGAAAGCCAAGGACGAAGCCGCCAAGAAGGCCGCTGCCGAAAAAGCCGCTGCCGAGAAGGCGGCCGCCGAAAAAGCCGCAGCCGAAAAGGCCGCCACCGAGAAGAAAGCCAAGGAAGAGGCCGCCAAGAAGGTCGCAGCCGAGAAAGCGGCAGCCGAAAAGGCCGCCGCCGAGAAGAAGGCCAAGGAAGAGGCGGCCAAGAAGGCCGCCGCAGACAAGGCACTGCGCGATGCGTTCCGCAACGACATCCTGGGCAACCCCGGCCGCCCGGGCGGCACCGCCGACCGCAACCAGGCCGGAGGTGGACGTGACTCGGGCTATGGCGCCAAGGTGCGCGCTTGCGTACAGCCCGGTGTTGCCTATCCGACACCATCGCGCTCCGGATCGGCCAATCCTACCGCCGAATACCGAGTACAGTTAGGCAATGATGGCCAGGTACGCAACGTGACGCTGACGCGCTCGTCCGGCAATTCCGGTTTCGACCGCGCGGTGGAAACCGGCATCCGCCGCTGCAACCCCTTCCCCAAACCGTCGACGGGCAAATACGAGCCCCTGATCGACGTTGTGTACCGTATGTATGATTGACAGGAGACCGCCGACCATGACATCCGCTTATCGCCGAGCTACCCTGCCCGGCATCATGCAAGCCTTGATGGCGATGCTGATGCTGGCAGCCCTGCTTGCCTGGCAGCCCGCTCATGCGCAGCTGCGCGTTGATATTTCGGGTACCGGCGCCACGCAGTACCCCATCGGCATCGCCGACTTCTCCGGTGACGAAACCCGGGGCCGTGCGCTGGCCGAAGTCATCCGTGCAGACCTGAGCCGCACCGGCCAGTTCCGCCTGATCAATACGGCCGGCGCAGGCCTGACGATCGACTCGGCCATCGCCTACGACGAGTGGCGCGGCCGCGGCGCGGACTTCCTGGCTTACGGCACCATTGCCCAGGGCCCGGACGGACGTTTCCGCATCAGCTACCGCCTGGCAGACACTGTCAAGAAAAACCAGCTCGATACCGCCGAATTCTCGGCCACCGAGCAGGAGCTGCGCAGCATCGCCCACCAGATCGCCGACCGCATCTATGAAAAGATCACTGGCGTACGCGGCGTGTTCAACACCCGCATCGCCTATGTGCTGAAAAAGGGCAACACCTACGAGCTCCAGGTCGCCGACGCCGACGGCCAGAATCCGCAAGTGGCGCTGCGCTCGCGCGAGCCCATCATTTCTCCCACCTGGTCGCCGGACGGCTCCAAACTCGCCTACGTGAGCTTCCACTCGGGCAAGCCGGTCGTCTACGTCCAGTCGCTGCGTGGCCGTTCGCAGATCCCGGTGGCCAACTTCAAGGGCAACAACAGCGCCCCGGCCTGGTCGCCGGACGGCTCGCAACTGGCGGTCGCCTTGACGCAGGATGGGCTGTCGCAGATCTACATCGTGTCGGCCGACGGCAGCGCCAAGCCGCGCCGCATCACCCGCTCGCCCGGCATCGACACCGAACCGGTGTTCACGCCCGACGGACGCTCGATCATCTTCACCAGCGACCGCAGTGGCGGCCCGCAGATCTACCAGATCAGCCTGGACGGCGGTGACGCCCGTCGCCTGACGTTTAATGGTAGTTACAACATCTCACCCCGAATTTCTCCTGATGGAACGACGTTGCTGTACGTTGCAAGACGCGATGGCGCCTTCCGTATCGCTTCGCTAAACCTCGCCACCGGTGCGGAGAACGTGCTGACGGATGGTCGTGATGACCAGTCGCCGAGCTTCGCACCCAATGGCATGCAGGTGCTTTACGCCACGATGCAAAATGGCCGAAGTGCACTTGCCGGTGTATCGAGCGATGGCCGCGTACGGCAAACGCTGTCTGTCCTGAATGGGGAAATACGTGAACCGACGTGGGGCCCTTTTACTCGATAACACGTGTGACTCTCTTTGCAAAGGAACTATCATGAAGTCGCGCATTGCCAAAAGCCTAACCATTGCCGCGTTGGCTGCTGCTCTGGCAGCTTGCAGCTCCGTCCCCCTCGACGACAGAGCCGGCCAAGCTGGCGGCAACTCCCAGGATGGCTCGAACATGGGCCAAATCCTGGATCCCTTCAACCCCCAGAGCGTCCTGGCGCAGCAGCGCTCGGTGTACTTTGATTTCGACAGCTACGGTGTGTCGGATCAGTATCGTGGCCTGGTCGAAACCCATGCCCGATACCTGGCTGCCCACCCGCAGCAGCAAATCAAGATCGAAGGCAACACCGACGAACGCGGCGGCGCCGAATACAACCTGGCCCTCGGCCAGCGCCGTGCCGACGCAGTGCGTCGCATGATGACGCTGCTGGGCGTCGCGGATGCCCAGATCGAGGCGATCTCCTTCGGCAAGGAGAAACCCAAGGCCACCGGCATGACCGAAGCCGATTTTGCAGAGAACCGCCGCGCAGACATCGTCTATCAGCGTTAATCTCTAGCAATACCCAAGAGCCCCACACAAGCGTCGGGACGGTCTACCGGCCGTCCCGACGTTTCGTTTTCAGCGACCCAGGAATTCCATGCGCGATCGAGCTTACTCCCTACGCTACCTGACACTGTCCGCCAGCGTCCTGCTGGCTACGCTGGCCGCGCCGGCCCAGGCCTTCTCCGATGACGAAGCGCGCCGCGCCATCCTTGACCTGCGCAAGCAGTTGCAGCAGCAGTCGGAGCAAAATGCGCGCGCAAGGCTGCAACTGGCTGACCAGATCCAGTCCATGCAACAGGAAATGGCACAGTTGCGTGACCAGATCGAACTGATTTCCCGCCATCAACCGGGCCCGCAAGGTCAGGGCGCCCCGGGCAATGCGCCGGGCGGCCAGAGCAGCGACCCGCAGGAGCAGGCCGCCTACGACGGCTCGATCGACCTGTACAGCAAGGGCCAATACAAGGATGCCGCCGAGTCCCTCGCGGCCTTCATCGCCCTGTATCCCAACAGCTCGCTCGCCCCCATGGCCCAGTTCTATCTCGGCCGCGCCCGCTACGCCACGCGCGACTACAAGGGTGCCATCGAGGAGCTCAACAGCATGGTGCAGAAGTCGCCCGACAACGAGCGCGCGCCCGATGCCTTGCTGGTGATCGCCGGCAGCCAGATCGAGCTGAACAATCGCGCGGGTGCCAAGACGACGCTGCAGCGCATCGTGCGCGACTATCCCAGCTCGGATGCCGCCGCCACGGCCAAGAGCCGCCTGCAGGTTCTCTGAGCGGTCTCAGGCGCGCAGCGCCACCGCAGCGCTCGGGGCGCCGGTCATGGCTTGCAGCTGGGCCGGCGTCAGATTGAAGACGGCATGCGGGTGGCCCGCTGCCGCCCAGAGACTATCGTACTGGAACAGGTCTTCGTCCAGCAGCATCACCGGCTTGACCGCATGGCCGATGGGGCACACGCCGCCAATGGCATAGCCCGTGGACTCACGCACGAAGCGCGCATCGGCCTTGCCCAGCGCACCCACCAGCGCGGCCACCTTGGCCTCGTCGACGCGGTTCACGCCACTGGCCACGACGAGCACCGGCGCACCATCGGACACCCGGCGGAAAATAATCGACTTGGCAATCTGGGCGACTTCGCAGCCCAGGCCGGCGGCCGCCTCGGCAGAGGTTTTGCCAGTAGAGGGCAAGATCACGACAGGCTTGTCATGGCCCAGGGACTGCAGCAACAAGGCAACCCGACGGGCCGATTCCGGCAACTCTTCAATCTCGACAGCAAGCATGGGATCGTTGGAACGAAATGGATACCGATGCAGTGTATCAGCCAGCTCCAGAGCGTTTCAGCCTAGAATCTTGCGCCATCGCCCCAATCCCTGCCGCCCATGCGCACCGAACCCGACCTTGATCTGAAAACCGTCGAGATTGACGGCTACCCCCTGCACTATGCCGAGACCGGCAGCGGCACGCCGCTGGTGCTCATTCATGGCTCTTTGTGCGATGCGCGTTACTGGAAACCGCAATTGCCCGCCCTCGGACGACACTTCCGGGTGCTGGCCCTGTCGTTGCGGCATTACTGGCCCGAACGCTGGGATGGCAGCGGAGACGGCTTTTCCATTTTGCGCCACACCGAGGACGTGCTGGGCTTCATCGATCAGATCGCCGGAGGCGACGCGCATCTGGTGGGCCACTCACGCGGCGGGCGCATCGCCCTGGAAGCCGCCCTGCGCTCACCGGACCGAGTGCGCAGTCTGGTGCTGGCCGACCCCGGGCTGTCGCGGCCCGATCAGGACAGCCGCGGCGATTTCCGTCAGCGCGCCCGCAGCATGATCGAAGCGGGCGACACGGATGACGGGCTGGCGCTGTTCATCGACACGGTCACCGGCCCCGACACCTGGCGGCGTATGGTGCCCTGGTTCAAGGACATGGTGCGTGACAATGCCACCACCTTGCTGGGGCAGGCCCGTGAGCCGGCTGCCCCCTTGGGGGATGTGCGCGCCCTGGCGCTGCCGGTGCTGCTGATCGGCGGGGCCCTCAGCCCTGCTCCCTACCCCGCCATGCTGGATTGGCTGCAGACGCAACTGCCCCAGGCGCATCGCGTCGACATCGCCGGCTCCTCGCATGGGATGAACCTGGGCAACCCGCGCGCCTTCAACAACGCAATCGCCGACTTCCTGGCCTGAATGGCCTCAGACGGCGACTGACGCGGATTGCTTCAAGCGCTTGAGTACAAACGTCGAACGGCTGTGCCGCAGACCGGGCAGACGGTAGAGCCGCTTGCGCAGAAACTGTTCATAACCCTCCGTGCCACTGACCGCCACCTTGATAAGGTAATCGTATTCGCCCGTCACCAGCAGGGCTTCGACCACTTCCGGCAAGGCGATGATTTCTTCGCCAAAGCGCTGCAATGCCGCTTCGTCGTGATGCTCAAGGGTGACCTCGATGAGTACCGTGTCGGGCAGGCCAAGCGCCTTCTGGCTCAACAGGGCAGCATAACCTTCGATCACCCCCGCCTCTTCGAGCGCACGCACGCGGTTCCAGCAGGGGGTGGGAGACAGGCCGACGCGTTCGGCCAGGCGAATATTGCTCAGACGCCCATCCTGGCGCAGTTCGCGCAGGATCTTCAGATCAGTTTCATCAAGCTTGACGCTCATGACGGCCCGTGAGAGATGATTGTTTCTAAATTGGCGAAGAATAAAAATTATCCTCTTCCCCTTCTGCCTTTATAGCAAAAACAAAAAATCCTATTTCGGCCACAACGGCATAGAATCTCCTTCGAACGGCCCTTACCGGGGCCATTTCTATCCTAGGGCTGCCTTATCCGGCGGCTCGCCCTGCCCGTTGCCGCGCGTGATCCGCGCCGTTGTCGCCCATGTCTGCCGTTTCCGTTTCCCACGCCCCTGCCGGGCGCGATGTCTCCACGCTGGTCCTTTTGCTGCTGGCGCCCGCTCTCTTCGCTTCCAACATGATTGCCGCCCGCTGGGCACAGGCCGCCGAGCTCCCCCCCGTGTTCCTCGCCTTCGGCCGATGGTCGCTCGCCTTTGCGCTCCTCGCCCCCTGGGTGGCGCGCAGTGCCTGGCGGTGCCGCGCCCAGCTGCGTCGCGCCCTGCCGGTACTGGCGCCGCTGGCCTTGCTGGGCATGGGCGTGGCCGTGGCTCCCCAGTACATCGGTGCGCGCCATACCAGCGCCACCAACATCGCGCTGATCTTTTCCTGCAGCCCGCTGCTGGTCAGCCTGATGGAAACCGTCATCTGGCGTCAGCCCATGCCGCCGCTGCGCGCCGCAGGTCTGTTGCTGGCACTGGCAGGCGTACTGGTCGTACTGACGCGAGCCGAACCGGCTACCTTGGCCAACCTGCGCTTCGGACAGGGCGATCTCTGGATACTTCTGGCGGCCACCGGGTGGGCGCTCTACACCGTGCTCTACAGGCGTTTGCCTATGCCCGAGCTGCCCGACAGTCTGCGCCTGGCGGCGTTGATCGGCGGTGGCGCGCTGGCCCTGGCCCCGATGGCCGGCATGGAAAGCCTGCTGGGCGATGTCCCGGTGTGGAGCGATCCGAGGCTGCTGCTCTGCCTGCTGTTCCTGGCCCTGGTGCCGAGCCTGGGTGCCTACTATGCCTACGGCAAGCTGGTACGCCGCGCTGGCGCGGCCACGGCCGGACTGGCGATGTTCCTGGTGCCGGCCTATGTCGCCCTGTTGTCATGGCCGTTGCTGGGCGAAGCGCCCAGGCACTATCACGCCGTGGGGTTTTTGCTCATCCTGGGCGGTATGCGCCTGGCCTCGCTACGGTTCCGCGGTCAGGCTGCCAGCCGGGCGGCTGCAGCCGCCTGAGCCAACGTCATGTCCAGCCAATCCATAAAAAAACCCCGCTGGCCCAAGGCCCGGCGGGGTGGATCGTCAGCCGGCCTGAGACCGGCACGCACGATTATTTCTTGTCTTCCTTGACGCGGTAGACCAGCACGGCGGTAGTGGCCAGCGACAGCACCTTGGCCGTGACGCTGCCCAGCAACAGGCGCGACAGACCTCTGCGGCCGTGACTGCCGTTGAAGATCAGGTCGCTGCCGGCATCGGTGGCAGCCTGCACCACGCCATCGGCGTCGTTGAAATTGGACACGGCACGCG
>JAEWJD010000120.1 GCA_023386765.1 Pseudomonadota bacterium
ACGCCAACCCTCTGCTGCGCGCCAGCGCGCCACCCGATCCTGACGGAGCCCGCATGTCCATCTATGGTGAACCTAAGAACGGGGATTTCGCCCGCTACGTCGAAGAACTCTCGCGCCGGGGCATTCCATCCCAGGGGCTGCAGGCCCTGCCACCCGCGCTCGAAGAACCCTTGCCGGGGGCCACGCGCGGCCGACGCCAGAAATCTCCCCGCCCCAACGCCACGCCTGTCGAACCGGCCTCGATCGATCTGTCCGGCGACAACGATTCCACCTTGCCTCCCACCCTGGCCAGCCAGGCCAGCCGCCGCCAGGCCGCATCCGGACTGAGTTTCTTCGCCTTCATCGCGGTGTGTTTCGCGGTCTGGAACCTGGCGGCCTTCGTGGCCGACGAGCACAGCAACCCGACGCGCTTCGTGGTGCCCGGCCTGATCGCCTTCTGGCTCTTTCGCGCTGCCGCACGCGCGCGCAAGGCATCGCGCCAATCCGCCGCGGCCCTGCCCCCGCTGAATCTGCCGCGCAAGCCCTGACGCCCTTTTCCCCTTTCGCAACCGACGCAATGAGCAAGATGTTCCGACGCATTGAAACCCGCATCGTCAATCCCCTGCTGGGCGAGGATATCGATCCGCCCGCCTACGCCACCCCCGGCGCGGCTGCCATGGATCTACGTGCCTGCCTGGCCGAGCCGGTGACGCTGGCGCCCGGCGCACGCAGCCTGGTGAAGACCGGCATCGCCATCAACATGACCGACCCCGGCCTGGTGGCCATCGTTGCCTCGCGCTCGGGCCTGTCGCTCAAGCATGGCGTGCGCGTGGCCCAGGGGATCGGCGTGATCGACTCCGACTACCACGGCGAGATTGGCGTGATCCTGGCCAATGATGGCACCGAGCCCTACGTCATCCAGCCTGGCGAGCGTATCGCCCAGCTGATGTTCCAGCCCGTCGTGCAGGTGTCCCTGGACGTGGTGGAGCAATTCTCCACCGACACCGAACGCGGCAGCGGCGGCTTCGGCAGCACCGGCAAGCTCTAGGCCCCTGGGGCAGCAGGCAGCTGCCCGCTGCCTCAGGCGGCCTCGATCACGCTCTCGAGGAACTGCCGCGTACGTGCCTCGCGGGGATGCGAAAACAGCTGCTCCGACGAGGCATCCTCGACAATCCGGCCTTCGTCGAAAAACAGCGTACGGTCGGAACTGCGTTCGGCAAATTTCATCTGGTGCGTCACCAGAATCATGGTCATGGTGCGCCTGGCCGCCAGGTCACGCAGAATCTGCAGGATCCCACCCACCAGCTCGGGATCCAGCGCCGAGGTCACCTCGTCAAACAGCATGACCTGAGGATGCATGGCCAGGGCTCGCGCGATCCCCACCCGCTGCTTCTGGCCACCGGAGAGTTGCGCCGGGTAGACCTGTTGCTTGTCTCCCAGGCCCACCAGTTCCAGGTACTCCTGGGCACGTGCCTGCGCCTCGCTGCGGCTCAGGCCCAGGACCCGGCGAGGCGCCTCCGCGACATTGTCGCGCGCGCTCATGTGGGGGAAAAGATTGAAGTGCTGGAACACCATGCCGATCTTGCCCCGCAAGCGCCGCACATGGGCGGAGTTAGGGCCCATCTCACGGCCGTCGGCATCCTGCCACATCGCCTCACCGTCGACTTCGATACGCCCGCCGCTCGGACGCTCCAACGTCATCAGCAGGCGCAGCAACGTGGACTTCCCCGAGCCCGAAGGCCCGATCACCGAGACGGTCTGGCCCGCCGGGATCTCCAGGTCGATGCCTCGCAACACCTCCAGCTCATCATAGTTTTTCCGCAAATCGATCAAACGCAGGCTCGCGCTCATCGTGCCCCTCCTTCTATGCGCTTCAGATAGTGCTCCAGGCACCGCACGCCCCAGGCTGCCGCCAGGCTGAGCACCAGGAACATCAGGCCCACCAGCGTGAGCGGCTCGGTATAGCGAAAAGTCGCCGAACCGATGATCTTGCTCTCCTGCAGCAGTTCAACCACCGTAATGGCCGATAGCAGCGGCGTATCCTTGAACATGGCTATCAGATAGTTGCCCAGGGCCGGCACCACAGGCGGAATCGCCTGCGGCAGCACCACATCCAGGTTGGTCCGCCAGGGTGACAGGTTCAACGCCGTGGCCGCCTCCAACTGCCCGCGCGGCACGCTCTCCAGTCCGGCGCGATACACCTCAGCGCAATAGGCCGCGTAATGCAGGCCCAAGGCCAGCACCCCGGTCGTCAGGGCCGACATGCCCAGCCCCAGCGTGGGCAGCACATAGAACAGGAAATACATCTGCACCAGAAGCGGCGTGCTGCGCACGAACTCCACCACCAACGCCACCGGCCAGGACACCAGGCGCCACGGAGCGCGGCGCAGCAACGCCAGCACCAGGCCCAGGGTGATGGCCAGCAGCATGCCTAGCACGGTGGCCTGTATCGTGACCCAGAGGGCCGCCCCCAGCTTGGGCAGGATTTCCCAGGCAAAGGTCCAGTCGAAGATCACAGTCATCGCGCCCGCACCTTATGCTCCAGCCAGCGAACCACGCCCGTGATCAACAACGCCACGGCGAAATACATACCCAGCATGATGGAAAAGATCTGTACCGTCTGCAGCGTCTCGCTGCGCAGCAACTGCCCCCTGAAGGTCAGGTCGGTGATGGTGATCAGCGACACCAACGCCGTATTCTTGAGCAGTTCGATCAGCAGGTTGCCGCCCGGCGGCAGCATGGCAGGCAAGGCCTGAGGCAGTAGAATCCGCCACAAGGCCTGCCCGGGCGAAAAATTCAGGGCCAGGGCGGCCTCGCTCTGACCGCGCGGCAAGGCCTGCAGCGCCCCGCGGACGACCTCCGCCCCATAGGCCCCGGCATTGAGCGCCAGCACCACGATCCCGACCGCCATCGCCGGCAGGCGCAGCCCGAACATCGGCAGCACGAAGTAGAACCAGAACAACTGCACCAGAGCCGACGTACCGCGAAACAGCTCGACATAGGCAACTGCCAGCGCGCGCAGCCAGGCGGCCTGGGCTCGCCGCGCCAGACCGGCCAGCAATGCCAGCGGCACGGCCAGCAGCGCCGCCCCCGCCAACACCTTGAGGGTCACCAGCAACCCCTGCCACAGCGGCGGGAGCAGCACCTCCAGATCGGCCATCGAGATCACGGAACTTGCTTGCAAAGCGCCTGGGCCGTCACGCCCTCGGGCAGCTCGGCCGCAGTAAAGCCAAAAGGCGCTACCGCCTTGGCATGGGCTTCACTACCCAGCAACGTGGCCAGCTCCGCGTTGAAGGCATCGGCAAAGGCACTGTCTTCCTTGCGGAAAGCAAAGGCCCCATAACCGCGCACGTCTTCGCCCTCGACCACCGGATTGGCAAATGGCTCGGCGCGCTCCAGGCCGCCGTCACCCTGTTTGTTCAACAGGTCATTGACCGTCAAAGCCGTGGCGGCATAAGCGTCTGCCCGGCCGGACTGCACTCCCGCGTAAGCACTGACCGCATCGGGGAACACCACGATCTGCTCGTCGGCCACCTTGGACTCGCGGGCATAGTCTGCCTCGATGGCACCCACCACCACGCCCAACTTGATATCCGGTTGCTTGGCGACATCGCCATAGCTGTGCAGCTGCTTGGGGTTGCCCTTGGCCACCAGGAAGGCAGCATCGACCCCGTAGGTCGGATTGGAGAACACCACCTGGCCGCAGCGCTGCGGCGTGATGTACATCCCGGCAGCGATGATGTCGAAACGCTTGGCCTGCAATCCCGGGATCAGCCCGCCGAATTCGGTCAACACGCCTTCGACCTCCTTGATACCCATACGTTCTAGCACCAGGCGCGCCACCTCGACGGCCTCGCCGGTCACCTGCCCTTTCTGGCTGTCCATATAGGCAAACGGTGCTTCGTTCGCATAACCGATGCGCACGCGGCCAGCCGCCTTGGCCGCCGCCAGCGTATCGGTTGCCTGGGCCTGCCCGGACGCGCCGGAAGGTGTGTCGCCGCCATCACCGCAAGCCGCCAGACCGGTCAAGACCGCGGCCGCAAACATACGGCGGCACGAACGCCAGGCCATTGGGTAAGCCATCATGATTCCCCCTTGCTGATAATTGATTCACCACGAATGATATTCCAATAAATAATTCGTGTCCGAATCAATTGCCAACAAAAAAGGGCAGGTCGCCCTGCCCTTGGAGGAAGACCCGCTGCACGCTCAGGGCTGGCCGGCGTACGAGAACTTGCCGTCCTTGATCACCCCCATGACGCGCGCGCGTTCGTCAAACCCCTGGTGATCCGCCGGCGTGATGTTGAGCACGCCGTTGGGCACCGCCAGATCGCGGGTGTTCTCCAAGGCATCGCGCAGGGCCTGGCGGAAGGCCGGGGTGCCAGGCTTGGCGCCGGTCTTGAGCGCACGCGCCACCGCCGAATCGAGCAGCACCCAGGCACCGTAGGCATCGCCTGCGAACTGGGTGAGGGTATTGGCACCGTACTGCGCCTCGTACTTATCCGCAAAGGCCAGCGCCACGTCCTTGACCGGGCTGTCGGCCGGCAACTCACGCGCCACCACGCCCGGGCCGGTCGGGAACAACGTGCCTTCAAGATCACGCCCCCCGACCTGCAGGAATTCCAGTGTGCCGATACCGTGGGTCTGGTAGATCTGGCCCTTGTAGCCGCGCTCAAGCAGCGTCTTCTGGGGCAGCGCCGAGGGGGTGCCCGCCCCGGCCACCAGCACCGCATCCGGCTTGGCTGCCATCACCTTGAGCACCTGCCCCATGACCGAAGCATCGGTGCGCTGGAAACGCTCCTGGGCGACGATTTTCAAGCCGGCCTGCTCGGCGGCGGAGGAAAACTCTTTCCACCAGCTATCGCCATACGAATCCGCGAAACCGATGAAACCGACCGAATCGAGCCCTTTCTTTTTCATGTCCTGCACCAGGACCGACGCCATCAGGGAGTCGTTCTGGGGCATTTTGAAGGCCCAGGCGCGCTTGGGATCGGACATCGGCTCCACGATCACCGCCGACGCCGCCAGCGCAATCATGGGCGTGCCCGTCTCGGCCAACACATCCAGCCCGGCCAGGGCCGAAGCGGTGATATTGGGCCCGACGATGGCGTCGACCTTGTCTTCGGAGGTCAGCTTGCGCATGTTCTTGACGGCGCGGCTGACGTCGGTGCCGTCATCCAGCACGATGTAGCGTGCCGGCTCTCCTCCCAGCGTCGCGGGCCACAGGCGCACGGCGTTATTGGTCTGGATGCCGATGGCCGCAGCCGGCCCGGTGGTGGAGACATCGACGCCGATGACGACTTCGGCCTGCGCGCCAAATGCGCACGCCATCGCCACGACAAGGCCGCTACAGCGTTGGAGTAAGGAGGTCATGAAGGGACTCGAAAAAAGTCGCGGGCCGAGTAGCCCGCGTGGGTCTGGCCACAAGGTCAGGCCCTATTGTGCCTCATGTACCGGTGCAGCCCCTAGCCAGCCCGATCGCCAGCCTGGCTCTCGTAGACACTGGCTGCCAGCGCCAGGTCCTCCAGGGCACTGCCTACCGCCTTGAAGACGGTGACCTGCCGGTCATCGGCCCGCCCCGCCACGCGCCCGGCCACCAGATCGAACAGGTTGCCTCGAATGGCATCCGGCGTCAGGGTGCCGGCCGCAAAGGCCTGCAGCAGATCACCGGACTTGGTGGGTGCCTCGTCGGTGTCGACATAGACCGCAGTGCCATCGAAGCAGGCCGGATCAGTTTCCATCATTTCCGGTTTGAAGCTGCCGATCAAATCAAGGTGCACCCCCGGCCGCAGCCAGGCGCCCTGCACCAATGGAACCGTCGACAAGGTCGCGCAGCTGACGATGTCCGCCTGTTCGACCGCCGCCTGCAGGTCGCTCACCGCACGGGCGGCGATACCCTGCTCGCGCAGCCGGGCGGCCAGGGCCTGGGCCCCCGGCTCGCGCAGATTCCAGATCATGACCTCATCGATCGGCCGCACGGCCCTCATGGCCGCCGGCACCAGCGAGGCAATGCGACCTGAACCCAGTACCAGCAGGCGGCGCGCATCGGCACGGGCCAGGTAATCTGCCCCCAGCGCTGCGGCACCCGCCGTACGATAGGCTGTCACCACGTCGCCATCGACCTGCGCCAGGGGCACGCCGCTGCGTGCGCTGTAGAGCGTATAAGTGGCGTGCAGCCCCGGCAGCCCATCGCGCGTGTTCTCAGGAAAAATATTGATGACCTTCACGCCGAAATAGCCGGCTTCACTCCAGGCCGGCATGATCAGCGAGGTGCCTTGCCGCCCCCCCGACTCAATGGCATGCACATGCCTGGGCGGCACGGTATAACCGCCGGCAAACCCCTGGCGCAGGGCCGGAATCACGGTGTCAAAACTCAGCGCGCCCTGTGTGGCGGCGGTATCGATGATCTGCATGACGTTCCTCCTCGGCCTCATTATGACCGCGCAAGGCGCTGGATTTCCAGCCCGCGGCGAGGGCGCTATCATGGCCCCTCGGGCGCCTGCCTTTTGCGGCGCGCCATTTCCGGGAGTCCACCATGAAACGCAACGCAACCGCAGTCTGGGAAGGCGACCTTACCCACGGCGCCGGGGCCCTGAGCACCCAAAGCGGCGTACTGGATAAACAACCTTATGGCTTTCGCACCCGCTTCGAAGACGCCCCCGGCACCAATCCCGAGGAACTGATCGCCGCCGCGCACGCCGGCTGCTTCTCGATGGCCCTGTCCAATGTGCTGGGTGAAGCCGGGCTGCGCGCCGAACGCATCGAGACACGCGCCGAAGTCGTGCTGGAAAAAACCGATGACGGCTTTGCCATCACGGCGGTGCATCTGGTGCTCGAAGCCAACGTGCCTCACGCCACCCAGGAAGCCTTCGAAGCCGCCGCCATGAAAGCCAAGACCGGTTGCCCGGTCTCCAAGCTGCTCAACGCCGAGATCACCTTGCAGGCCACCCTGCTCGACTGAGCCTGATGGCAGGCTGGCGCGTCAGGCCTGCTCCAGCAGATCCAGGTCGACCGGCAGCGCGCGGTTCAGCGCCGCCGCCACCTTGACCCGCAGCGCATTGGAGTGGGCCCGCCGCACCTCGCGCTTGACGTCCAGCAGTTGCTGCGGGTGCATCGAGAACTCGGTCAGCCCCAGGCCGAGCAACAGCCGCGTCAGGCGGGCATCGCCGGCCATCTCGCCACAGACCGCCACCGGCTTGCCTGCGCGTTCGCCGGCGTTGATGGTGTGCGCGATCAGGCGCAACACGGCCGGATGCAGCGGGTCATAGAGCTCGGCGACATCATGATCGCCACGGTCGATCGCCAGCGTGTACTGGATCAGGTCATTGGTGCCGATCGACAGAAAATCCAGCGCCTGGGCGAACGGCTCGATGGCGATGGCGATGGCGGGTACCTCCACCATGGCGCCGACCTCCACCCGCTCGGCGTAAGCCTGCCCGCGGGCATCGAGTTCGCGGCGTGCAGCCGCCAGCGCGGCGAAGGTCGCCTTGACCTCGTGCATGTGCGCAATCATGGGGATCAGCAGACGCACCGGGCCATGAGCCGAAGCGCGCAGGATGGCCCGCAACTGGCACAGGAATAGATCCGGGCGCGACAGGCAGTAGCGGATAGCCCGCTGACCGAGCGCCGGATTGGTCGCGACGGTGGCCTCGCCATCGAGCGTTTTGTCCGAACCGATATCCAGCGTGCGTATCGTCACGGGCCGCCCCGCCATGGTCTTCACGACCGACGCGTAGGCCTGATACTGTTCTTCCTCGCTGGGCAGGTCCAGGCGACCCATGAACAGGAACTCACTGCGAAACAGGCCGATGGCATCGGCGCCTGCCGCCAGCGCAGCCGCCGCCTCGTCGGGCAGCTCGATATTGGCTTCCAGCTT
>JAEWJD010000121.1 GCA_023386765.1 Pseudomonadota bacterium
GCCCGAGGCAGCGCTGTCGTGGTGGCATCGCTTGGTAGCCAGGCAGGCGGCCGATGGACAGGGGGCCGAAGCGCGCGCGGCAGCCATGGACAGGGTCAATCCGCTCTATGTGTTGCGCAACCATCTCGCCGAACAGGCCATCCGGGCTGCGGCCGCAGGCGATGCCAGCGAGATCGAGCAGCTTCTTCAGGTGTTGCGCAAACCCTATGACATCCAGCCGCAGGCCGAGACCTACGCCGCGCCGGCTCCAGATTGGGCGGCGCATCTGGAGATCAGTTGTTCCTCCTGACCCCGTGATCAGCGGCTCCCCCATTTTGAGGAATCGCTCCAAGCCCAGGTAGAATTTAGCAACATAATGTCAAATGATGATGCCGCGTGGGTGACGGTGTCGATGATGCGGATCTGGGAGAACACATGCTGGCGGCAGACGGTTTATTGCGCATAGGGCTTCTGGAAGACGATGAGGATTTTCGTGACGAGCTGGCGCTGGGCCTGGAAGGGTTCGGCTTCAAGGTCGTTTTCGCGCGGGGGGATTCTTCCTCCTTCTATGAGGCATTGCAGGTGCATGCCTGCGATATCGTGATCCTCGATGCCAACGTGCCGGGTGACGATGGTTTCTCGGTAGCCACCCGCCTGCGGGCGCATGGCAATCTCGGGATCATCATGTTGACCGGGCGCGGTGCGTTGGAGGATCGGGTACGCGGGCTGGAAGGCGGCGCCGATGCCTATCTGATCAAACCGGTGGATCTGCTGGAGCTCAGCTCGGTGATCCGCAGCCTGGCGCGCCGCATGCGTCTGGCCCGACCGGTGGCCACCAGTTTCATGCCGGCCCCCATCGATGTCTCGCCACGTCCGTCCGCCCAATGGGCCTTGCAGGATGGCGGCTGGGTGCTTTCGGCGCCGGATGGCGCGACGCTGCACCTGAATGCCCAGGAGCGTGCCTTCCTGATGACGCTGATGGAAAAGACCGGTCAGGCAGTCACGCGCCAGGTCCTGGCCGAGATCATCCAGCCAGAAAACCCCAATAATTTTGAACCCCGGCGCGTTGATGTGATGGTCAGCCGTCTGCGCGCCAAGGCGCAGTCGGCCGGTCTCAAGTTGCCGGTGCTGTCGGTGCGCGGCCAGGGCTACGTGTTCGTCGCCTGAGCGCCGGGCGGCGATAGTTGCCGCCCGGCCCGCGTGCAGGGTTACAGCGGGTCCCCGTCGGCGGGCAGTGCAGCCAGCCCGGCGGCCGGCAACGCGATCACGAAGCGCGCGCCCTGGCCAGGTTGCGCCTGTGCCGTGAGGCTGCCACCTTGGCTGATACAGATTTCACGAGCCAGGTGCAGCCCCAGGCCGGTGCCGGGCGTCTCGCGGTGTTCTTCACGCCGGTAGTGCGGCTCGAAAATCCGTTGCGTGTCGTCTTCGTCGAGCCCGGGGCCGTGGTCGCTGACGGCCAGCCAGGCCATGGTGCCTTCCTGGCTGCTGCTTAGCCCGGCGTCGATCAGCACCGGTTGATTGGCCGGAGAGTACTTGATGGCGTTCTGGATCAGGTTGCGCAGCACCAGCGATGTCAGCAGGGGGTCGCACAGGACGGGGACAGCGTCATCGGCGCGCACGATCAGGGGATGGGCGGAGTCCGGCTGCATGCTGTGGCACAGATCACGCGCCAATTCGCCCAGTTCGACGTTTTCCAGGCGTGGCGCCATGGCCTGATCGGCGTTGCGTTCAGGATCCAGCATTTGCTCAAGCATGGTGGTGATCCGTCCCACGGCGCGCCGGATGCGGGCCAGGCGGCTGTCGACCTCCTGGCCGCTGCCGGCGAGGATGGTTTCCAGCGATTGGGCCGCGGCGCTGATCGTGGCGGCCGGCGTGCGCAACTCATGCGATAGCAGGGCCTGCAACTGACGGTGGGACTGCAGAGCCCCCGCCATTTCCGAGAGCCGTTGTGTGCTTTGGTCCTGACGTTTTCGTTGGCTGGGCGGCAGATTGGCTGGCAGGGCAGGCAGCGGCGGCGCAGCGGGCCGGGGCGGCAGTTCATCGGCCGGCTCGTGTTCATCGGCCAGAGGCTGCAACACGGTAAAGCCGAGTGATTGCACCAGTGTGGCCAACGCGTCGTCACGAACGTCGGTGGCGTAGGCAATGATGTGCGCGGCCTGTGCACTGCGCGCCAGGGTGGCGGCCAACTGCCGGTTGCCAGGGCTGTCGTGCAGGCTGTGCACGAAGGGGCCGTCCATCTTGATGTAGACCGCCGGCAGCAGATGCAGCTTTTCCAGTGCGTTCAGGTGCTCGCTGACACGGCTGATGCCGACGTGGGTGCCGACCTCGGCCGTCAGCGCGCACAAGGCCCGTACATTGTCGTAGTCATCGACCAGGCATTGCGCATCGATCTGCAGGATCAGCTGGCGGGCCTGGGCGGGACGATCCTGGAGCAGCCGGCCCACCCGGTTGAGAAACGAGCGGCTGGCCAATGAGGCAGGCGTGAGCGGCAGCATCAGCACGCCTGGATGCCGGCTGCGGTCGTCCAGCGCCAGGCGCAGGGCCTGGATGTCGCAGTCGATGGCCAGGCCCAGGCGCGCGGCCGCCGGCATGAACGCGCTGGCCGGCAGCGCCTGGGGGCCGCCCAGGACCAGGCTGGCCTCTTCCTGGATCAGCCGCCCGTTCTGGTCATGGCGTGTCTGTACGTCGAGATAGAAGCGGTGTTCTTCCAGCGCACCCATGATGAGAGCCTGCCAGCGGTATTCACCATCGATGCGTGGCGCATCGTCGTGCGTGGTCAGCTGCAGCGTATCGCTATTGCTGGCTTCGGCGCGCATGAGGGCATTGTCCAGGCGCGCCAGGATGGCGCCGACCTGTTCGCCGGTTTCATAGGCGCCCAGTGCGATGGCCCAGCGGCACCACTCCTGCTGGCGCAGCGGCAGGCGGCGCAGGCGCAGTTCACGGCGCACTTTTTCGGCCAGCAACAGGGCGGGTTGCGGCGCCAGGTCGGGCAGCAGGGCAGCGAAGTCGGAGCCGTTCAGGCGGGCCAGCAACGTACGCGGTCCACCGAGTTCAGTGATCAGGTGCTGCAACTGGGCTGCCGTCAGGCGCAGCCACTGATCGGTGCCTTCGTGCAGCATGCTGCGATTGATTTCGGCCATGTCGCGCTGGCGGAAGATCAGCACGTGGCCGTGGGCGCGCGGACTGTCGTTGCGCAGGATGGCGCGGAATACGTCGAAGAAGGTCTTGCGATTGGCCAGCCGCGTGATGGCGTCGCGGGTGGCTTCATTCTCCAGGGCGACGATGCGTTGCTGCAGGTGCTCGATGGTTTGCTCGTGCTGCTCGCGATGGGCGGCCAGAGCGCTTTGGAGGGGCTGCAACTCGGCCACGGGATTTTGCGCGGCGGTATCTTCGCCGCGTGCCGTGCGTAGCAGGACGTTCAGCGGACCCTGGTTCATTTCGCGCCATAGGCGGCGCAGATACAGGGCCCCGGCCAGCGCCGCCAGCAGGAACAGTGCGGTTTGCAGCAGTGCCGCGCGCAAGCCTGCCGAGGCAGGGGCTGCGTCGGCGGTGGCATAGGCCAGAATCTCGCCCTGGCTGGCACCGTCGGCGCTGCGGTAGGCGCTGCGCGCCAGGATCGGCATGCCGGGAGCCGGGGCGGCGCCTTCATGCCAATAGGGGAAGCTGCGTGTCGAGAGGTCGTCATCGATACGCAGCGGCATGGCATTTTTCGTGGGGGAGGCCAATCGTGCGAGCCAATCCTGCGGCGTGCCCGGATGCCGGCTGATGGCGAGAGCCAGCGAGGCGGCAGCCGCCTGCGCCTGTTGTTGCTGCAAGGCCGTGGCATTCTGTTGTTGCACCCAGGCGTTGCTCAGTTGCGTTCCCAGCCACAGCAGGCCAAGCAGAATCAGAAAGCCGAGCAGAAGGCGCCGGGATAGATGCATGTAGGCCTCACCCCTCTGGGGGGCGTTTGTCGGTTGGGGGGATTTTGCTCTTTCGTACAACAGGAATCGAAAGATTACCGGCTGTACCGCCAATTGGCTAATTGGCCTCAATAAAAGAGTGAGGATTTAGGGACAAATACGCAGTCCTATTCTATCCAAATCATGCATAATCCCATTGATAACCTGTAATGGTTAAAGGTTGGGTCCGTGCCGCACAAACGGACGCTGTGCTCGCTGAATGAGGGGGCTCCGTGGGCTTGGATGACCTGGTGAGGCAGTGTCTGTCGCCGGGATTGGCGTTGCTCGCCATATGCGTAGTGTTCATGATCCGGGAATATCGGTTGCGCCGTCGACTGGCCCGGGATTCATCCACGCTTGCCTTGACGCCGGATAGTTTGCGCAACCGGGCCAGTACCTCCATGCGACGAGTGGGGCAGGGCGCTGTTTTCCTCGTGCAGCTGATTCACCACCCGGCCTTGAGCGCCATGCTGGCCGTCAAGGACAACCGCGCACTGCTGGCGATGGTGGCCGAGCGCCTGCAGCAGCAGTCCGAAGATTTCATGGTGGCCCGCTACGCATCGGATTCCTTTCTGATCTGGGCGCCCGCTACCCAGGCATGGGAAATCGCCGAATTCGCTCCTCACATTCTTGAGCAGCTTTCCTGGCCCTATGAGCTGCGTGGCCAGCCTCTGATCGTTGATTTCCGGATGGCCGCGGCGGTCTATCCGGATCATGGCGACAGCTTCGACGAGCTGGAGCGCGGCGTGCAGATCGCCCTCATGCAACAGGAAGAAGACGGTCCGCACTGGAGCGTGTTCGAGCCTGCCATGCTGGAGCGACAGCGCCATTATCAAGGTCTTGAACATGATCTGCGGGTGGCGCTGGCCTCATCGTCGATGGATCAGTTCGAGGTGCACTACCAGCCTGTCTTCGATACCCAGACCGGTAATGTCGAGGGCTGCGAAGCCTTGTTGCGCTGGCAACATCCGGTGCATGGCAACGTGTCGCCCGGCGTGGCGATCGCGCTGGCCGAGCGCACCGGGCTCATCGTGCCGCTGGGTGCCTGGGTGCTGGATACGGCTTGTGCCCGGGCTGTCACGTGGCCGGCTCATTGGCGCCTGCATGTCAATCTGTCCGTGCGGCAGATGTATGCCGAAGAACTGCCGATGCAGGTGGCGCATACCCTGGCCAACAGCCGCCTGGCTCCGCACCGTCTGGTGTTGGAGATCACCGAGTCCCTGTTCATCCTGCAGTATGAACGTCACGTCTCCACCTTGAATGGTCTGCGCGCTCGCGGCATTCAGGTGGCGCTGGATGATTTCGGCGCTGGTTATTCCAGCCTGACGCATCTGCGGCGCCTGCCTATTGACTGGGTCAAGGTGGATCGTGGCTTCATTGCCGAGCTGGAATCGGATTCGGCCAGCCAAGAGGTGGTCAAGGCGCTGATGGGGATGTGCCGCGCGCTCGGCCTGCTGGTGGTGGCCGAGGGCATCGAGACCGAGGCGCAACGCGATATCCTGACCCGCCTGGGGTGCCGTTATATGCAGGGTTTTCTGCTCGGCCGCCCGGCGCCGGCGCATCAGATCCGGTGTCTGGCGGCATCGGTGTCATAATCCCGGCTGCCCCTTTTTCCGCTTTCTTGCAGATTTGCTATGTCCGGCAATACCTTAGGCTCTTTGTTCCGCGTTACCAATTTCGGCGAATCCCATGGCCCGGCCATCGGCTGCGTGGTCGATGGCTGTCCGCCCGGATTGCCCCTGGAGGCCGCTGACATCCAGCGTGAGCTGGATCGTCGTCGCCCCGGCACCTCGCGCCACGTCACCCAACGCCAGGAGGCCGATCAGGTCGAGATCCTGTCGGGCGTCTATGAAGGCGTGACCACGGGGACCCCCATCGGTCTGTTGATTCGCAATACCGACGCGCGCAGCAAGGACTATTCCAATATCACCGATACCTTCCGGCCGGGACATGCGGATTTCGCCTACTGGAGCAAGTTCGGCCAGCGCGATCCGCGCGGTGGCGGGCGCTCTTCGGCGCGCCTGACCGCGCCGACCGTGGCGGCGGGCGCCATTGCCAAGAAGTGGCTGGCGCAGCAGCACGGCACGCA
>JAEWJD010000196.1 GCA_023386765.1 Pseudomonadota bacterium
CCCCCGGCCCGCCGCCCCAAGCGGGGCCGGCGAGCCATTCAGGCGAAGACGCGTGACTCAGCAAGCCTTCGCGCAGCCATCCTGCGCCATCACCGCCATCCTGCCCGATCGTCACGACGATCTGGCCCGCCTGCGCCAGCTGGCGCGGCACACCCCGCCCATCATTGCCGTGACCGGCAAGTACAACCACGGCAAGAGCCGCCTGCTCAACGAACTGCTGGGCAAAGATCTCTTTGCCGTGGCCGACCGGCGCGAGACCGTTGCGCTGTCACAGGCCGAGCATGCCCAGGCCCGCTGGCTCGACGCGCCCGGCCTGGATGCCGACGTGGCCCGAACCGATGACGACCATGCCCGCCAGGCGACCTGGGTACTGGCCGACATCCGTCTTTTCGTACATGCCGCCAAGGCCGGCGAGCTCGACGGCCAGGAACGCGATCTGCTCCAGGCACTGCTGGCCGATGCACAGCAGACCCGCCGCCAGACCGTATTCGCCCTCACGCAGATTGACCAGCTCGGCGAGGATGCTGAACGGCACGCCATTGAAAGCGCCTTGCGCGCGCAGATGCCACAGCTCGCCATCCATGGCGTGTCAGCCACGCGCCATCGCCAGGGCATCGAACGCGACAAGCCCTTGCTGCAGGCCCGTAGCGGACTGCCTGAACTGCGTCAGACCCTGGAACAGGCCCTGGCCGGCGTGCCCCAGGCCCGCCGCCATGAGGTCTCGACACGCTGCCAGGCGCTGCGCACCGCGCTGCAGGATACGCTGGCGCAGCAATCGGCGCAGCACTCGCATCTGCTGCACACCCAGGCGCAGCAACAGCAAGCCTTCTCTGACGGTCTGCACGCCGTCATCGCCAACGCCGCCACCGGCATCACTGAACTGCTCGACAGCCTGGGCGCCGACCATGCCAGCGTGCCGGACCAGGCACGCGATGCCTATGTGCTCACGGCGGGCAAAGCCGAACGCAACCGCATCCAGATCGCCTATTCGCGCGCCTGCATCCAGATCGACAGTTTTCTGGCCGGTCATGGCGTGCTGGAACTGCCGCCAGCCCGGAAAACATTCGCACCCAGCCTGAACACGGTGATGATTGCGGTGCTGGGCGTATCGGTCAAAGGCCGCCATCAGTTGCGTCGCATGTTCTGCGAGGCCGCCGGGCGCGAGCGTCTGCATCGCGACTTCAGCGCCTACTTCCCCGTGAGCGATGATCAACAGGCGCTGGCCGCGCGTATCGCCGCGGCCAGCGAAGCCGCCGTGACGACCCGCCGCGCCCTCGCCGAACTGGATCAACTGGAAGCTGCCGCATGCCCGGCGATGTGAGTCTCGAAGCCGCGCTGCTCGATGCCGTAAAAAGCCGCAGCAGCGCTGGCCCCGAAGTCCATGCCGCGATCGACGCCCTGCAGGCCTGGCGCCGGCGCAGGCTGGCCCTGACGGCCGCCCATCCCCTGCAGGAGCCCGGCCTGCACGCCCGGGCCGAAGCCGCCCGTCTGGCCGGGGCCGTGACCGGATGCCTGCGCGACCTGCACACCCAGGAGGCCGGACAGCTGGCGGCGCTCGATCCCGCCCGCCAGGTCGCCGCCCATTTCGACGACCAGGTCATCCTGTTGCTGTTCGGCAAATTCAATGCCGGCAAGAGCTCGCTGTGCAATCTGCTGGCCGCCCGCTTGCAGGCCCACGGGCTGCCGGTGCGCTACTTCCGCTGCGATGCCCAAGGCGTGCACACCCTGGCCGCCCCGTTGCAGGAAGGCGCCACCGAAACCACCCAACAGCTGCAAGGCGTGCAACTGGGCGAACGCCTGGTACTGCTGGATACGCCCGGCCTGCACTCGATGGCTGCACAGAACGCGGCGCTCACCCGCCGTTATCTGGACAGCGCCGACGGAGTGCTCTGGCTGACCAGCTCGGCGTCGCCCGGCCAGGTGCAGGAACTCGACGAACTCGGCCGCGAACTGCTGCGTGGCAAGCCCTTGCTGCCGGTCATCACCCGCAGTGACCGCTACGAGGAAGACGAACTCGACGGCGAGATCGTCAAAGTGCTGTGCAACAAGACGCCCGCCAATCGCCAGGATCAGGAACAGGATGTACAGCAACGCGCCGCCGAGAAACTGGCCGCGCTGGGGGTGGACGGAACGCGCCTGCAGCCTCCGCTCTCGGTCTCGGCCCGCATGGCCAATGAACAGGGGCTGACGCCCGAGGCGCTGGCCGAGGCCGGCTTCGAACGTCTGTACGCAGCCCTGCTCGCACTGGTGCAGCCGGTACTGGCCTACAAGGCGCGCAAGCCTGCCGAAGTGCTGCTGCATCATGCCGAGGAGAACCTCAGCGCCGCCCAGCGACAGGCCGTGCAACCACGGCTGCAAGCACTGCAGGCAGCCTGCGACACCGCAAGCGCCCACCTTCAGACGCTTGCGCCCGCCTTCGTCAAGGCGGGCCTGCGCGAGTTGCTGCCCGGACTGCCCGCACAATTGCAGGCCCAGGCCGAGCACCCGGATCCGCAGGCCCTGGCCACCCACCTGGCCGCCGCCCTGGAAGCGGCCTGCCTCTCTGCGCGCGACGCCCTGTTGGGCGATTACGTGCTCGCACTGCCCGCTCCCGCGCTGGCACTCGACGAAATCGCCCCGCCGGATACCGAAGCAGACCCCTGGGCACGTTACCGCCAGCTTGAATACGGCTTGCGCCTGGCACTCACGCAGTATGCCGAGGAGGCGCTGGCACAGGCCCTCGAAGCGCTGACGCGTCTGCGCCGCCAGGCCGAGGCGCTGCAGACCGCGCTGGCAGACAGCGACGTCCGCCTGGCCGCCATCGGCCGGGCCCTGCGCCATCCCGGCCAGGCGTACTGAGCCCACCCGGCTGGCGAGGCGCACCACGCACAACGGCCTGCCGCGAGGCAGGCCGTTGTGCTTTGCGCGTTCCGCGCAGACTTACTGGGTCATGCTGACGAAGAAGATCTTCTTGACGAAGGCGTCGATTTCCCAGCGGCCGTTGTAGCCCTCCGGCATGACGAAGGCATCGCCCACGGTCAGCGTATGCACCGTGCCATCCGGATCCACCAGGCGGCAGGCACCTTCGACGATGTAGCCAAACTCGATGTAGCCCGCGTTGTTGGCCTGGAAGGTCCCGGCGGTGCTTTCCCAGACGCCGGCGCGCCCGGCGGCGTTCTCGAACGCCTTCTCGCTGAGAAAGGAGGCATCGCCGGTCAGGGGGTGCTTGGGTTTGCCGGCCGTCGGCTGGCGCATCGGGCCGCCGTTGAAACGGATCAATCGCATGTTGGTATCAGGCACTAGGGTCTCTCCATAAAAACAGGGAATAAAAGAATCAGGCGAAACGCGACAACCGGAACGGCGTCGCATCCACACTGGGGCGCTTGCCCTGGACCAGCTCGCTCATCAGTTCGCCGGCGGCCGGGCCGATGCCAAAACCGTGGCCCGAGAAACCCGAAGCCAGGAAAAATCCCGGCACCGCATCCACGGCCGACATCACCGGCAAGGCGTCGGGCGTGACATCGATCATGCCGGCCCAGGCGCCGGCGACCTGGGCCGCGCCGAAGGCGGGGAAAGCTGCCTTGAGCTTTTCCAGGGCGGTGGAAATCGCCGCCATGCCCGGCTGCGGGTCCAGGATGCGGTGCTGCTCGAAGGGCGTGGGCGCATCCAGCGCAAAGCGTCGCGGCATGCGCCACTCTTCGAGAAAGCGCCGCCCCACGCGCAGCTTGAGATACTTGCGCTCGGCCATCCAGGCCGGCAGGAATTGGCGCATGAGACGGATGCTGTCCGGCGTCAGGTCAGCCGTCGAAGCACCCAGCTGCGACACGCTGTAGCCGCCATCGGCCCGCTTGCGGCAGGTGAAGTCGCCGCCATTGATGGCCAGGTCCATGCCGCTTTCCAGCGGCGTGGTGCGCAGCACCGAAGCGTGCACCTTGAGCTGCGGGAAAGACACTCCGCTATTACCGCAGAACAGGCGCGACCAGGCTCCGCCGGCCAGCACCACGGCCGCCGCCCTGACCACCCCGTTCTCGGTCACCACGCCGCGCACCCGGCCGGCAGCCACATCCAGGCCGCGCACCGCGCACTGCTCGAATATCTGGCAACCGGCGTCGCGTGCCAGTTTCGCAATCGCTGCCGTGGCCAGTTGCGGCTCGGCCACGCCGTCCTCGGCGCTGTAGAGCGCCCCCTGCCAATCGCGCGCACTGGGTGCGCCCAGCAGGGCGGGCAGCGCCTGCGCCTCGACCAGGCGCGCGCTGATTCCATAGGGCCGCGCGGCCGCCAGCCATTGGGCGTAACCCTCCATCTCGGCGGTGCTGGCACCCAGATAGGCCAGCCCCCGCTGGCGGTAGCCGACGTCGACCTGCTGTTGCAGCGTCTGCCACAGGGCATTGGCGCGCAGGGCCAGCGGCAGTTCGCAGTGATCGCGCTTGACCGAGCGGATCCAGCCCCAGTTGCGCGAGGACTGTTCTGCCCCGATCGCGCCCTTTTCGAACACGGCGACCTTCTGGCCCGCCCGGGCCAGCGCCCAGGCCGTGCTGATGCCGATGATGCCACCGCCGATGATGGCGACATCGACGCTGTTGGGAAGTTGCTTTTGCATGCCTCGCATACCTTCTAGAACGATGGGCGGAAACTCAGCGCACCTTGGCGCGCACGCTGGCAAGCGCGCAGATCGCCACCAGGCCGATGATGATCAGGTAGTAGGCCGGCGACATGATGGTGCCGGTGCGCGTGACCAGGAACCCCACCACCACCGGCGTGACGCCGCCGAAGAAGGTCTGCGAGGCGACATAGGCGATGGATACCCCGGTGGTGCGGCAGGAGGTCGGGAACAACTGGGCCAGCAAGGAGCCGACCGGCGCGAAGTAGAAGCTGAAGAACACCAGCGACATCAGGCACTGGAACACCACCAGCGAGCCAAAGGACGGCGTGCCGGTCAGCATCCGGAATGCCGGGACGATGATGATCAGGCCCACCACCAGGGCCGAGGCCATTGTCTTGACCGCCCCGAAACGGTCGGCGGCCAACCCGCCCAGCATGGGCAGAAAGGTGCACACCAGGCCGCTGCAGATCGAGGCCACGAAGGCATCGTCGCGTGAAATACCCAGATTGTTGATGGCGAACGTGGGCATGTAGATGTTGAGGTAGCTGGCCACGTTGCCCGCCGCCACGATCAGCGCGCCCAGCACCAGGTAGCGCTTGTGCAGCCGGAAGGTCTCGCGCAGGGGAGCGGCGCGCTGCGCTTTTTCTTCGTCGAACTCGGGCGTTTCATCGATCTTGAAACGGATGTACAGCGCCACCGGCCCGATCAGGCAGCCGAACAGGAAAGGCAGGCGCCAGCCCCAGCTGTCGATCTGGGCGTCGGTCAGATAATGGTTGATCAGGTAGGCGAACAGAGCCGACACCACCAGCGCCAGGCCCGTGGTCGAGAACTGCAGGCTGGCCAGGAAGGACTTCAGGCGCGGATTCTGCTCCGTCAGATAGGAGTTGGCCGTGCCGAATTCACCGCCCGCCGAAAAGCCCTGCAGCAGGCGGCCCGCCACCAGGGCCACGGGCGCCAGTGCGCCGATGGTGGCATAGGTGGGGATGAGGGCCATCAGGGCCGTGCCGATCAGCATCAGCGTGGCGGTCAGCGACAGGGCCGCCTTGCGCCCCTTCTTGTCGGCATAGATGCCCAGCAGCACCGCGCCCACCGGGCGGATCAGATAAGAACTGGCAAAGGTCAGGAAGCTGAACAGCAGCGCGGTCTGGGGATCATTCGAAGGGAAGAACAGACGCGCAATCGGCAGGGCGAACAACGCATAGACCAGCAGGTCGTACCACTCGAAGAATGCGCCGATGTTGGCGGCCACAATGTCGCGCAGCTTGCCTGTGCGTTTGGGGGCCGCGGCGCGCTCCCCGCGCATGCCTATCGAAGTGGAAGACGAGTTCATTGCGAGATGTCCCTTGCCGGGCCGTTGTGCGGCCCTTATCTGTTGGTGCTGGTTGGAATGAAGTGGTGAAACATGAAAACCCGGCCGTCAGACATAGAAGTGGTTGCTGTTGACGACCAGGAAAACGGTTTTGTCATCCCAGCCGTTCTGCCAGCGGTAGGGATGGCTGCCGGAAAAGCCATAGCTGTCACCGGCCTCCAGCAGAAAGGACTTGTCATCCACGAAAACCTGCAGCTTGCCGCTGAGCACGTAGCCGATCTTGTCGCTGGCCTGCACCAGGAACCCGGGGTCGGAGGCCGCTCCGGGCTCGATCTCCATCAGGAAACCTTCCAACGTGGCACAGCTGGCCGGCGTGATCCGGAACTTGGTCACGCCGGTGTTGCCCAGTTTCAGCGGCGTGCGCGCCGCGACCCGCACGGTGAACTCACTCTGCTCATCACCTGGGCCAGCCCCCGGCGCCGGAGCCAGCAGGCTGGCGCCGTCGATGCCCAGTGCGCGGCAGATCGCACGCAATGTGCGCATCGACGGCGAGCTGATGCCACGCTCGACCTGGCTGATGAGGGCGATCGACATCTCGGTGCGCTCGGCGACGTCCTTGAGCTTGAGCCCCTGCTGCAGACGCACTGCCCGCAGGCGCTCGCCCAGGGCCTTGTCGTGCTCGTCAGCGGAGATGTGGCTGTCTTCGGGTTTATCGTTTTTCATGAAATTGCCCTCCTGATTTCACTCAGGTTTAAAAAATAATAAGTAAATTTCACTTTAACCACAATATATGGTCGGGAATACCCTAGTAAGCGTGAAATTTAGCCGTTTTGTGAAAAAGTGACCGATGCCAGCCAGTCTACCGGGCAGGCGGACAGGCGCCAGCGTCCCGGCAGGCGGGACGACTAAGGCGGGGTCCAAACAAAGCGGGGAGGCCGGGGCGGCCCGCAACACCAGGCGGCCTGGCCGGCTGCGAGTGCCCGGCCGGCGGTTAGACGGATCCGGCGGCCGGCAGCGGCACCGCCAGGCGCAGGCCCAGGGCATCCATGCGCTGTCTGGCCAGCAGGATCAGCCGGCTCTGGAACGCCAGGAACTGCGCGTTGTCGGGCGTGAGTACCGTGGCGCTCAGGCGCAGGTCGATGCGCCCGGGCTGCATGGCCACCACGTGGATGCGTGGCCAGCCCCTGTCCTGTTCGACCAGCGGTTCCTGCAGCAGGAACTCGCGCAGCGACTCCATCAGCAGCTCGATCGTCTCGGCCGGACTGTCGCCATGCAGGGGCAGCACCTGATCGAGATAGCAATTGCTGCGCTCGCTCAGGTTGGTGATGTGCATCTTGAGCAGATCGGTGTTGGGCACCGTGCACAAGGTGCCGGCGCGCATGCGCAGGCGCGTGGAACGCGGCCCGACACGCTCCACGCGCGCCGCGCTGTCATCGAACTCGATCCAGTCGCCGACCCGGAATGGCCGGTCGGCAAACAGGGATACGCCCGAGATCAGATTTTCGATCGTGGCCTGCGATGCCAAGGCCAGGGCCACCCCTCCGACGCCCAGGCCGGCCAGCACGCCGACGGCCGGAATGCCGATGTCGTTGGCGCCCAGCACCAGCGTGGTGGCCACCGCGAAGATCGACAACACCCTGGCCGACAGCCTCAACAGGTGCGCGTCATAGCTGTTGGCCGGGATGCGCGGCGAACGGATCACCAGCTCGAACAGAAAGTACACGCCATACCAGGCCGCCCCGGCCACGCCCAGGTGGTAGATGGCCGAGGCGAGCAGGTTCTCGCTGGCCGCGAAGATCCCGGAAGGATTGACCTGGGCGCGCACCAGCCACTCGCACACGGTCGAGATCAGGAGCAGGGCAAGAGGGATGCTGAAGCGCCATCCCAGCAGGGACAACTCGGTCTTGCCGCGCGAACGCGCCCACGCAAAGCGCGCCCACAACAGAAACGCCAGCGTGCCCAGCAGGGCCACGGCCGCGACAGCCAGGATCTTCCACAAGGGCGTGCTCAGATAGGGCTTGCGCAAGGACTGCGGCAGCGTGCTGACCCATTTTGCAGGGATCCACGGGCCGGCCACGTTGATCTGCTCGATGTGGAAATCCGGATAGCGCCTGTCGGCCAGCACCGGCAGCTTGCGCACGCTGTCGTAGTACTCCGGCAGGTTCTTCACGCTCTCGGCGGAGATCAGATAGTCGCCCGCCTGCGGACCACTCTCCATGCGCTGCAACTGGATATCGGTGCCCGGGATCGACCAGCGCGCCGGCATGTCCAGCAACGACCCGACATCGTGCCCGGGCAGGCTGTCGGGCGGCACCGGCGGCAGGCGCGCCAGCACATCGTAGAGATAGCCGATGGCCGCGTTGCCCACCTTGGCGCGGCTGGCCGGCGGCACTTCGCTCAGGTCGAACAGCAGGCGCATGCGCGCCAGTTCGCGGCGCAGGGTGACGATGCGCTGCGGATCGAGATCGTGCAGATACTGGGTGTAGTCCTCTTCGAGCCGGTGGGCGGCGGCCAGGAAGGACTGGTAGGTCTCGCTCGGGCTGGCCCGGTTGATGGGTTCCAGCAGGCCGGGGGCCCCGGCGGCCACCCCTTGCCAGCCCAGCAGACAGCTCAGGCAGAACAGCCGCCAGCCGCGCAGCAGGCCGGACAGGAAACGGAGTGCGGACATGGCTGGCCTCATTGCGGCAAGGGCGCCGCTGTGCGTGTTGCCGGCTCGCCCTCGACGTAGAGCGTTTGCGAGGGAAAGGCGAAGTCCGCACCGTGGCCATGCACGATCTCGATCAGCTTCAGGTAGACCTCCTGCTGCGCCTGCAGCCAGGCCGCCCAGCCGGTGGTCTTGGTGAAGCAATAGACCATGATGTTCAGCGACGACTCGCCAAAGGCATTGAAGTACACCAGCAGGTCCTGGGCCTGGTCGATCTTGTCGTTGCCTTGCAGCATCTTGCGCACGTCCTCGATGATCGGGCCGATCTTGTCGGCATCCTCGTAGCGCAAGCCCAGCGTGGTGCTGATGCGGCGGTTGGTCATGCGGCTGGGGTTTTCCACGCTGATCGAGGTGAACAGCGAGTTCGGCACGTACAGCGGACGGTTGTCGAAAGTGATGATCTTGGTGATCCGCCAGCCGATCTCCGAGACCACGCCCTCGATCTTGCGGTCCGGAGACCTGACCCAATCGCCGATGTTGAAGGGCCGGTCGAAGTACAACATCATGCCCGAGAAGAAATTGCTCAGGATGTTCTGCCCCGCCAGGCCGATGGCAATGCCGCCCAGCCCGCCGAACGCGAGCAGACCGGAGATCCCGATACCGAAGTGCTCGCCGAACAGAAACAGGAAGGTCAGCGCGATGGCGACCTTCAGCACCCGCGACAACACCCGCGAGGACGTCGGGTCACTCCCCTTCTGGATCTGCCGGCGCACCAGCCGGTTGATCAGCTCGAACAGCTGGTGGAGCACCAGGCAGATGATGGCGAAGGAGGCCGTCAGGTTCAGTGCCCGCTCGGAGATGAAGCCCAGGTCGGTTGCCTCGTCATGCACCAGCAGCAGCGCCAGGTGCCGCAGTGTCAGCACCAGCGTGCACAGCAGAACAAGCTGGATGACATGCAGCGTGATGCTCATGTGCCATCTGCGGCCGCGGCGCTTGAACATGGCCACCAGGACGGCGGCGCCCACCAGCAATGCGGCCACGCCGCCCAGGGAAAGATAGGTCGTGAAACGATCTTCGGTCATGGTCATGTCAATGGCCCGCCCGAAAGCGGCGCCCGTCGATACAGGAACCCCCGGTTGACGGCAACCCGCCCGGCGTTTCACTTGCAGTCGCCCGACAGTCCGCCCCGACGGCTTGCGCTCCGTCATAGTAAATCAGTCTGATGCGCTTCATAATAGGGCAAGCAAGCGCCATCACCAGGCCGCCAGACGCTGCGGGCCACCCGCAGCCCTGAAACGTGCCGCCCACAGCATGACCCGCCCGGGGGCGATCGCCCGGGGCGATGCCGTCTTTTCCGGCAATGTCTTTCCTGCACTGCCCTTCTCCCGCATCCAAGAGGAATCTATGTCGCAAAACATCGCTGACCTGATGATCCAGACGCTTGATCAAGCCGGCGTTCAACGCATTTACGGCGTCGTCGGTGACAGCCTGAACGGTTTGACCGAAGCCCTGCGTACCAAGAAGACCATGCGCTGGGTGCATGTGCGCCACGAAGAGGCGGCCGCCTTCGCCGCCAGCGGCGAATCCCAGGTAACCGGCGAGTTGGCGGTTTGCGCCGGATCCTGCGGCCCGGGCAACCTGCACCTGATCAACGGTCTGTTCGATGCGCAACGCAGCCGCACCCCGGTGCTGGCCATTGCCGCGCAGATCCCCTCTTCCGAGATCGGCGGCGGCTATTTCCAGGAAACCCATCCCGAGAGCCTGTTCCGCGAATGCAGCGTGTACTGCGAGATGGTTTCCGATCCGGCCCAGATGCCCTATGTGCTGGAGAATGCCATCCGCGCCGCCGTCGGCCGGCGCGGCGTGGCCGTGATCGTGATCCCGGGCGACATCCTGCTGGCCAAGGCGCCGGCGCGCGCGCCTTCGCCGCCGGCCGGGCTGCTGCCCAAGGCCCCGCGCGTGGTGCCGGCCGAGCCGGAACTGCAGGCGCTGGCTGACCTGCTCAACGCCGGCAAGCGTGTCACGCTGTTCTGCGGCCGCGGTTGCGCCGGCGCGCACGAGGCCCTGATGCAGGTGGCCCAGGCCCTCCAGAGCCCCATCGTGCATGCGCTGGGCGGCAAGGAGTTCGTCGAGTACGACAACCCCTTTGACGTCGGCATGACCGGGCTGATCGGTTTTTCCTCCGGCTACGCCGCCATGCACGCCTGCGACGTCCTGCTGATGCTTGGCACCGACTTCCCCTACAAGCAATTCCTGCCCACCGGCATCAAGATTGCACAGGTCGATCTGCGCGCCGAGCAGCTTGGCCGCCGCGCCAAGCTGGATCTCGGCGTGGTCGGCGACATCAACGCCACGCTGCAGGCACTGCTGCCCAAGCTCGACGGCAAGAAGGACGGCAAGCATCTGGAGGACAGCCGCGCACATTACCAGCGTGCCCGCAAGACGCTTGATGACCTGGCCGTGGCCTCGCCCGGCAAGAAACTGATCCATCCGCAATATCTGGCGCGCACCATTTCCGAGGCCGCCGATGACGACGCGGTGTTCACCTTCGACGTCGGCACGCCCACCATCTGGGCGGCGCGCTACCTGAAGATGAACGGCAAGCGGCGCCTGGTGGGGTCGCTGGTGCATGGTTCGATGGCCAACGCCATGCCACAGGCGCTGGGCATCAAGACCGCCCAGCCGCAACGCCAGGTGATCTCGCTGTCGGGCGACGGCGGTTTCTCCATGCTGATGGGCGACCTCATCACCCTCAAGCAGGAGAACATCCCGGCCAAGATCGCCATCTTCAACAATGGCGTGCTGGGCTTCGTGGCCCTGGAAATGAAGGCCAGCGGCTTTGTCGAGGTCGGCACCGACCTGGACAACCCCGACTTCGCCGCCATGGCGCGCGCCATGGGCATCCATGGCATCCGTGTCGAAGATGCCGCCGACCTGCCGGCGGCCGTGGCCGAATGGCTGGCCCACCCGGGCCCGGCCGTGCTGGATGTGCTCACCGCCAAGCAGGAGCTGTCCATGCCGCCGACCGTCACGGCCGCCCAGGTCAAGGGCTTCGGCCTGTGGGCCCTGCGCGCCGTCATGAGCGGGCGCGGCGACGAGGTGCTGGACCTCGCCAAGGAAAACCTGCTGGGTCGCTAAGCCCCGGCGCCTGGC
>JAEWJD010000205.1 GCA_023386765.1 Pseudomonadota bacterium
GGCATGAACCGGGTCAAGTTCGCGGGTGTGGATCTCAGCACTGGCGTGCACCCCGGAGCAGGCCTCATGTTAACCCGCAATGCGCCGGGAGCCCCTTGCGCGGGGTGGATCTGGCCGCTGGCGGGCATCCTGCGTAAACTGGCGCCATGCTACGCATCGACCAACTCGGCAAGCGCTACGGCGACCATCTCGTCTTTGAAGGCCTGACACACCGGTTCGGGCCCGGCTGTCTGGCGCTGTGCGAAGAAGACAGCACTGGAAAATCCACGTTGCTGGGCATCCTGGCGGCTGCGATCGCCCCGGATGCCGGCGAGGTCTGGGTCGACGGATTGCCGTTGCACGGAGCCGGCGAAGGCGGGCGCCGCCGCCTGGCCTATGTGCCGGATGACTGCCTGACCGAACCGCAGCAGACCGGCCGTGGCCTGCTCGAACAGGTGGCGCACGACAAGGGCGTGGCGCTGGATGAGGCGGCTTTCGAGCTGGCCGAGGCGCTGGGCCTGATGCCTCACCTGGACAAGCGCTTCGAGCAGATGTCCACCGGGACGCGGCGCAAGGTCTACCTGACGGCCGCCCAGCTGGGCGCGCCGGCGCTGGTGGTGGCCGATGGCCCCAGCAACGGCCTGGATGCAGCCGCCCGCAGTGTGCTGGCCGGCGTGTTCCGGGAATGGGGGCGGGATCGCGTGGTGATCTTCGCCAGCCACGATGCCGCGTTGGTTGAGGCTTGCGGTGCGCGCCGCATCGAGGTCGGCGCGCTGCGTTAATCCAGTTTTCCTATCGGGAAGGTCATGTCCTGGTAGCGCACGAAGCGCGAGCCGCGTGTCAGGCGGTAGCCGGCCCAGATCAGCAGGAACAAGGGGATGCCGATATAGGTGGCGGCCGCGCCGACCCAGTCGATGCGATCCTGCAGGAAAGCTTCATAGTTCTGCCCCAGGGTGATGATGAGGCAGAGCGTGAAGGCAAACAGCGGTCCGAAGGGGAAGAAGGGCGAGACATAGGGCAGGTCGGCCAGCTGGCCCCCCTGCTTGAGATAGCCGCGCCGAAAGCGATAGTGGCTCAGTGCGATGCCCAGCCAGGCGATGAAGCCGGTCATGCCCGAGGTGTTGAGCAGCCAGATGTAGACCTCGTTGGGGCTGAACACGAACGACAGAAAGCACAGCGCGGCGATCGCCGTGGTGGCCAGCAGCGCACGCAGCGGCACGCCGTGCGCTGTGACGCGCGCGAACCAGGCCGGCGCCTTGCCTTCGCGCGCCAGTGCGTACAGCATGCGGGTGGCCGCGTACATGCCCGAGTTGCCCGCCGACAACACCGAAGTGAGGACCACCGCGTTCATGATGGAAGCCGCCGCCAGCAGGCCGGCGCGCTCGAAGATGAGGGCAAAGGGGCTGACGCTGATATCGCCCACGCCATCGCGCAGCAGATGCGGGTCGGTGTAGGGGATCAGCAGGCCGATCACGGCGATCGCCAACACATAGAAGAGCAGGATGCGCCAGAATACCTGGCGCACGGCGCGCGGCAGGTTGCGCGCCGGGTCCTTGGACTCTCCGGCGGCGATGCCGATCAGCTCCGTGCCCTGGAACGAGAAGCCAACCACCATGGCCACGCCGATCAGGGCGGCGAAACCGCCGGCAAAAGGGGCATCGCCGATGGTGAGGTTGTGCCAGCCGCCGGCCTCGCCGCCACGGATGATGCCCAGCAGCATCAGCACGCCCATGGCGATGAAGGCGATCACGGCGATCACCTTGATCAGGGCGAACCAGAATTCGGCCTCGCCGAAACCGCGCGCCGACAGCGCATTCAGGCCGAAGGTGATAGCCAGGAACAGCGCGCTCCAGTAGACCCCGGGCACGTCAGGAAACCAGTAGGCCATGACCAGCTGGGCGGCCACCAGGTCGACGGCGACCGTGACGGCCCAGTTGTACCAGTAGTTCCAGCCCAGGGCGAAACCGAAGCCGGGCTCGACATAGCGCGCGCCATAGGTCGAGAACGAGCCGGCCACCGGCATGGCGGCGGCCAGTTCCCCCAGGCTGGTCATCAGGAAGTAGACCATCAGCCCGATGAGGGCGTAGCCCAGCAGCGCGCCGCCGGGACCAGCCTGGGCGATGGTGTTGCCGGAGGCCACGAACAGCCCCGTGCCGATCGAGCCGCCGACGGCGATCATGGACAGGTGACGGGCAGACAGGGTGCGGCGCAGGCCGTCTGGTGTCGAGACGTCCGGGGGGGGCAGGGGGGTGGCGCGATTGGGATCAGCCAAGATCGTGCTTCCTTCAGGGGATGGGCCGGATGGGCCCGATGGCGTAAAACGGGGGAGCATAACGCATGGGGGCGGCCTCAAACGCGTGCCGTGTCATCGCCGGGGCGGGGCTCGTCCTGGTAGTCGAAACGCATGTCCTGGTAGCGGATCCAGCGCGATCCGCGCAGCAGCCGGTAGCCGCCCCAGGTCACCAGGAACAGCACGATGCCCAGGTAGGTGGAGAGCGCGCCGCCCCAATCGATGCGGTCTTGCATGAATGCCTCGTAGTTCTGGCCCAGCGTGATCACCAGGCACAGCACGAACGCCAGCAGCGGTCCGAAAGGGAACAGGCCGGCGCGATAGGGCAGGGCGGCCGGGTCGTGGCCGTGCAGCAGGTAACCCTTGCGGAAACGGTAATGGCTGACGGCGATGCTGAGCCAGATGATGAACTCGGTCATGCCGGCCAGATTGAGCAGCCAGATGTAGACCGCCTGCGGGCTGTAGATGGCGCTGAACAGGCACAGGCTGGCCAGCGCGGTGGTGCCGGCCAGGGCAGTGACCGGCACGCCCGAGCGCGACAGGCGCGCAAAGCGGCGCGGTGCCATGCCTTCGCGGGCCATGTTGAACAGCATGCGGGTGGCCGCGTACATGCCCGAGTTGCCCGCCGACAGCACCGAGGTGAGGATGACGGCGTTCATCACGGTGGCCGCCGAAAGCAGACCGGCCTTCTCGAACACCAGGGTGAAGGGGCTGACCGCGATGTCGCTGACATCGCTGCGCAGCAGTTGCGGGTCGGTATAGGGCAACAGCAGGCCGATCACGGCGATCGACAGCACATAGAACAGCAGGATGCGCCAGAACACCCGCTTGATGGCCAGCGGCACGTTACGGCGCGGGTTCTCGGATTCGCCAGCGGCCACCCCGACCAGTTCGGTCCCCTGGAAAGAGTAGGCCACCACCATGGCCACGCCCACCAGCGTGGCGAAGCTGCCGACGAAGGGCGCCTCGCCCACGCTCCAGTTGGACAGGCCCGGCGAGGGCACATCATGGACGATGCCCGACAGCATGGCCACGCCGGTGATCAGGAAGCACACCACGGCGACCACCTTGATCAGCGCGAACCAGTACTCGCTTTCGCCGAAGCCGCGTGCCGAAAAGGCGTTCAGGCCCAGCATCAGCAGCAGGAACAGGCCGCTCCAGAGAATGCCGGGCACGTCCGGCAGCCAATAGGCCATGACGAGCTGCGCCGCCACCAGGTCCACCGCCACCACGACCGCCCAGCTGAACCAGAAGTTCCAGCCCAGCGCAAAGCCGAGGGCTTCATCGACATAACGCGCAGCATAGGTGGCGAAGGAACCGGGCACTGGCATGAACGCAGCCAGTTCGCCCAGGCTGGTCATGATGAAGTAGACCATCAGGCCGAGCACGAGATAAGTGAGCAGCGCGCCGCCGGGGCCGGCCTGGGCGATGGTGGCGCCGGAGGCCACGAACAGGCCGGTGCCGATGGCCCCGCCGATGGCGATCATGGTGAGATGGCGCGGTTTGAGCACCCGCCGCAGATGCGGGGCCTCGGCCTCGGTGGGCGGTGGCCCGGGCGAGTGGGAGGCGGACATAACGGTATTTCCTTTGCGTACTGATTCCGCCGCTGGCGGAAAAGAGGCGAAAGTGTATCGCGTGGGCCTCAGTCAGCTCTGTCCCCATTGTTTGAAAACCCGGCACGCCCTCTCGGGCCACAGTAAATCCATGCCAGCGCATACACTGTGGGCCGATACTGTTTTCCGGGCCTGCCCCACCGTGACTGATACGTCTTTTTCTTCCCTGCCCCTGTTGCCCGCCTTGCTGGAGAACCTGCAAAGCCTGGGCTTTGAGCGCATGACGCCAATCCAGGCGCAAAGCCTGCCCCTGATCCTGGACGGGCGCGATCTGATCGCCCAGGCCAAGACCGGCAGCGGCAAGACGGCGGCCTTCGGCCTGGGTGTACTGCAGCATCTGGATGTCACGCGGCTGACACCGCAGGCCCTGCTGGTCTGCCCGACCCGCGAACTGGCCGACCAGGTGGCCCAGGAGCTGCGCCGCCTGGCCCGGTTGATTCCCAACGTGAAGGTGCTGACGCTGTGCGGCGGTGCGGCAGCGCGCCCGCAGGCCGAGTCCCTGGCGCGCGGGGCGCATCTGGTGGTGGGTACGCCCGGACGCTTGCAGGACCATCTGGCGCGCGGCAGCCTGGACCTCTCGGGGCTCAATACCCTGGTGCTCGATGAGGCCGACCGCATGGTCGACATGGGCTTCTACGATGACATCGTGGCGATTGCCTCGCATTGCCCGGTCAAGCGCCAGACGCTGCTGTTTTCCGCCACCTATCCGGACAACATCCGCAAACTGTCGGCGCGTTTCCTGCGCAGCCCGGCCGAGGTCAAGGTCGAGGCCCAGCATGACGCCAGCCGCATCGAACAGGTGTTCTACGAGATCGACGAAGACCAGCGGCTGGACGCCGTGGCAACGCTGCTGGCGCATTACCGGCCGGTCTCGACGCTGGCTTTCTGCAATACCAAGGTGCGCAGCCATGATCTGGTCGAGCGCCTGCAGGCCGAAGGCATCAGCGCGCAGGCGCTCAATGGCGACCTGGAGCAGCGCGAGCGCGACGAGATCCTGATCCAGTTCGCCAACCAGAGCTGCGCCGTGCTGGTGGCCACCGACGTGGCCGCGCGCGGCCTGGATATCCAGAACCTGGGCGCAGTGATCAACGTGGATGTCACCAAGGATACCGAAGTCCATGTGCACCGCATCGGCCGCAGCGGCCGGGGCGAGCAGAAGGGGCTGGCGCTGAGCCTGTGCTCGCCCGAGGAAATGCGCTGGGCCAACCTGATCGAGGAATACCAGGGCCGGCCGCTGAAGTGGGCCGACATCAAGGCGCTCAAGCCCAAGGCGGATCGTCCCCTGCGTGCGCCGATGATCACCCTGAGCATCCAGGGCGGCAAGAAAGACAAGCTGCGGCCCGGCGACTTGTTGGGCGCGCTGACCGGCGACGGCGGCCTGACCTTCGAACAGGTGGGCAAGATCAACATCACCGAGTTCACCTCCTATGTGGCGCTGGACCGCCAGGTCGCCCGGGCGGCCCTGGAGCGTCTGTCCAACAGCAGCATCAAGGGCCGGCGCTTTCGCATGCGCTTCCTGGAGAGCGTCTAGGCCTGCCGGGCGTCGTCCGTCAGTGTCCGGGCCTGTTGCCGGGCGGAGGCGGTGCGGTAGTCGGCGCGCCATTGTCGCCAGGGTGACGTCGACGGTCTCGATGCGCCGCCAGGCGCGCGCATTCAATCGCACCCGGCCGTAGGATAGCCGCAGCATGGCTGCGAGGTCCCGAGGGGAATGACGCCTCGATTGATCATGGATCTTGTTGTATTTCAGTGTGGGCGTGAGGCCGGATATCTGCCCGGGGTTCCCCGGGGGGAGCATGCCGGATCCGCCTGATTCACGGTCGAGGCCGGCAGGGGGAGGCAGGGACGCCTCACCCTGGGGAAACGATGGGGCCGGGAGAAAGCCTACATTGTCTTAGTACGAATTGTTGTCACGCCGGGAGCGCCGGCGAACCCGTCATCACTACACTGCATCGAGGATCCCGCGCCTGCTCCGGTGCGGGATCGGCACAGGGTGTTCCTGTTTTCTCTAAAAGGGGATGGCTATGTTCGGCGCGAAGATCAATGGCAAGGTCATACTATGGACGACCCTGGTGGGGGGCTTCATGAGCTCGCTCGTCAAATGGGGTTCCGAGGTCAATATGCCGCCCCGGGTGCCCGGTGAGGTGTCGCCGCCGGGCGCCAATATCGATGCCTGGTTGGGCTGGCTGGGGTTCAATTCCCATTCCCTGGACTATGTCTATCAAGGCGCGACCATCCCTGGCGCCGTGACGCTGTATCACTGGCTGTTCAGCTTTGTGTTCGCCTTCGTGTATGTGGTCGGCTCGATCTACTGGCCGCGCATCCGGCTCTGGTATGGCGCGTGGTACGGGATCCTGATTACCGTGGTCATGCATGGCTTGCTGATCCCCCTGTTCGGATTCCGCAATCCGGTCTATGCCAATGGTGCGGTCGGCTGGCTCTGGAATCTGAATGGCTATGAGCTCTGGAGCGAGTTCCTGGGCCATATCTACTGGTCGGTCTCGATCGAGGTGTCGATGATCGCGGTGCTGGCGCATTTCGGCCGTCCCATCGCCGGGCGATGGTTGCTCAAGCCGGGGGATGCCCCAGCCGCGTGAGCCCTCTGGCGCAGCCAGCCCACGAACCCGCAGCGCTCCTCTGCGGGTTTTTTGTGCGCGGCAGATGGGCTGGCACGGCACGTCGCTGGTGGCCGTTCGGCTATGGCATGATGGTTTCCCCGTTGAGAGAGGAGAACAAAATGGGGGAAACACAACGCGCCCGCATGGTGCCCGAGTTGCTGGTGAGCGCGCTGCCGCGCAGTCTGGCGTTCTGGCGGGATCTGTGTGGCTTTGAGATTGTCTATCAGCGCGAGGAGGAAGGATTCGTCTTTCTCGACCTGGAGGGCGCACAGTTCATGCTTGAAGAGGTGCGCGGCGATGACAACTGGATCACCGGTCCGCTGGAGGCGCCGCGCGGCAGGGGCATCAACTTCGAAATCAAGGTGGCCTCTATCGAGGCTTTGCTGTTGCGCTTGGAGGCAGCCGGCTGGCCGCTATATCGCACCCGCCAGGAGCGCTGGTATCGCAGCAATGATGTCGAGATCGGCGTGCATCAATTCCTGGTGCAGGATCCGGATGGCTACCTGTTGCGCTTTTCCGCCTGGCAGGGAAACCGTCCCATTTGAATGCCGCCCGCGGCAAATGACGCAGCCTAGAGCTCGTGGCCGTACACGATGAAACCCTTGTGTTGCGCCAGTTTGTCGTAGAGCGCGCGTGCGGCCTGGTTGCCGGCCTGGGTCTGCCAGTACACGCGTGTGCTGCCGGCCCGGTGCGCGGCGGCATAGACGGCCTCGATCAGGCGGCGGCCCACGCCGCGCCCGCGAGCCGCTTCGGTGGTGAAGAGATCCTGCAGATAGCACACCGGCTGCAGCCGGGTGGTGCTGCGGTGATACAGATAGTGCGCCAGGCCGATGAGCGTGCCATCGGCCTCGGCCACCAGCGCGTGCATGGGTTCGGCAGGATCGAGAAAGCGCCGCCAGGCCGCGTCGGTGATGGCCCCGGGCAAGGCGCTCGCGCCGCGGCGTCCGTAAAAGGCGTTGTAGCCGTCCCAGAGGGGCTGCCAGAGATCCCGGTCAGCAGGCTGAACGGGCCGAATGAGGAGGCTGTCGGGCATGGGGATGGCGGCCTCAATGGCGAGGCTGGCCGCGGCGTTCACGCTTGACGTCGTACATGCGCGTGTCGGCCAGGCGCAGGGCCGCGTCCGCGTCGAGCTCGCTATCGGGCAGGATGGCGATCACCCCCACGCTGGCGCCGCCGTAGTGCAATGTTGCCCCAGGCAGGGTGTACTCGCCGCAGGTGGCCTGCAGAATGCGTTGCTGCAAGGTGGCGGCCGCCTGGACGGCATTGCCTTGCGAACTGGTGGCCAGAACCAGGAACTCATCGCCGCCAAGCCGTCCGGCCATGTCGCCGGCGCGCAGGATGCCGGAGATGCGGGCGCCGACGGCGCATAGCAGGGCGTCGCCGGCAGGGTGTCCATACTGGTCGTTGATCTGCTTGAAGCCGTCCAGGTCCAGCATGCCGACCAGCACGGCGTTACCGTCCAGGGGCGCATGCCGCAGCAGCCGGGCCAGCTGTTCGTACAGGGCGCGGCGGTTCGGCAGGCCGGTCAGCGGATCGCGCAGCGCCGCATCCAGCAGCTGGGTATTGGCTGCCTGCAGCTTTCGCATCAGCATTTCACGTTCGATGAAGCCGGCCACCAGGCTGGAGAACAGGCCCATGATGGCCGGCGCGTCTTGCGGCAAGGACAGGCGCCGGCCGCTGGCTGCACAGAGGGTGCCCAGCAGATGGCCGTCCTCGGTGCGCACGGGGGCGCTGAAGTAGGTCTGCAGGCCCAGCGCGCGTGCCGCATCGGAGTCGCCCCAGCGGGTCGCGACGTCCTGGGTGTAGGCACAGTTTTCGTCCAGCGCGCGCTTGCACAGGGTGTCCGACCAGGTGACCTCCAGCCCCTCCGGGATCACCATGCTGCCGCTGTTGCGGGCATAGCACACGCGCTGCACGTCGCGTTCAAGGTCGATGGTGGTCAGGTAGGTGGACTCCATGCCGGTGACGGCGCCCAGCATGTCAAGCAAGGGGCGGGTCAGTTGTTCGAGCGACTTGGCGGCCGGCAGGGAGGCGGCCAGCTGGGAGATGAGAGGATCCATGCTCAGGTCTCGTCGTTGGGCGAGTTCTGATCCTAGCCTGGGGATTGGCGGGCCAGCAAGTGCCGGCCCGCCGTGCTCAGTATTTGAGGGTCAGGCCGCCGTCGACCACCAGCTCGATGCCGGTTACGTAGCGCGCTTCGTCGCTGGCCAGGAACAGCGCGGCGTGGGCGACATCCCAGGCATCGCCCATGTGGCCCATGGGGACCTGGGCATCGCGCTCGCGCCACATGCGTTGGACGTCCCCCTCGCCGTATTCCCGGGCGAGGTGGGTGGCCTGCTCCACCATGGGGGTCTTCATCAAGCCGGGAATGATGGCGTTGACCCGCACGCCCTCGGGGGCATATTGCACCGCTGTCACCCGGGTCAGGTGGTTGAGTGCCGCCTTGGTGGTCGAGTAGGTGACGTAAGGCACGCCGGTATAGCGCAGCGACGCCACGGAGGAGATGTTGATGATGGAGCCGCCGCCCTGGTCGCGCATCGCCGGGATGAACTGCTTCATGGCCAGGAAGGCGCTCTTCAGGTTGATCGCGTAGACGCGGTCCCATTCCTGTTCGTCGATGTCGAGCACACCGCCCACGCTCACGATCCCGACGTTGTTGTTGAGGATGTCGACCCGCCCGAAGGCCGCCAGGGCCGCTTGCTGCACGGCGGCGATATCGCTTCGTTGCGTGACGTCGGCCTGCAGTGCGAGGGCCTGGCCGCCCTCGGCCTGGATGAGGCGGGCGGACTCCTGCGCCGCCTCCCGGTGGATGTCCACGCAGACGACGTTGGCGCCTTCGCGGGCGAACAGGACGGCGGCCGCCTTGCCGTTGCCCCAGCCGGGGCCGGACGACCCGGCCCCCATCACCACGGCGGTCTTGCCTTGCAGTCTTGCGCTCATGTTTGGTCTCCTTGCCGGGCCTTTATTTCCCGAGCATGTTGTCGGGCAGCCAGGTCACGATGAGGGGAAAGAAAAACAGGATCAGCGTGGGCACGATTTCCATGATCACGACCCACCAGGCACCCCGGAAGATCTGCGTGAGCGGGGTTTTCCTGTCGATGCCGGCAATGACGTAGACGTTCAGGCCCATGGGGGGGGTGATCAGGCCGATCTCGCACATTTTCACGGCCAGGATGCCAAACCAGATCGGGTCGTAGCCCAGCGACACCACGGTGGGGAACATGATGGGCAGGGTGATGACCAGCATGGAAAAGGCATCAAGAAACATGCCCAGCGGAAAGTAGATGGCCAGCAGCAGGAAGATCACCGCCAGCGGCGGGACGTCGGCTTCGACCACCGAGCTGGCGATCATCTGTGGAATCTGTGCCAGGCTCAGGAAGTAGCTGAAAATCCCGGCCCCGATCATGGTGAAAAGGATCATGACCGTGGTGGTGATCGACGAACGGCAGCTTTCGATCAGCTTGGCCTTGAGTTCCGGGCGTGCCTGGCGCGATGCCAACAGCATCACGAAAGCCACGAAAGCGCCGACCGCGCCGGCCTCGGTGGGCGTGACAAAGCCAAGATAGATGCCTCCCAACACCACCAGGAACAGCAGCAGCACCTGCCAGGCGTCGGCCAGCGAGGCAATGCGCCGGCTCCAGGGCTCGCGCGGCAGCGTGGCGCCGGCCGTGGCGGTCGTGCGGCTGATGACCCAGATGCCGGCCATGAAGATGATCGTGGACAGAATCCCCGGGATCACGCCGGCCACCAGCATCTTGCCGGCCGAGACTTCGGTCAACGCCGCGTAGAAAATCAGCAGCACACTGGGTGGGATCAGCACGCCCAGGACGCCGCCGGCAGCGACGGCACCGGCGGACAGGCGGGGGTCATAACCGGCACGCCGCATTTCCGGGATGGCGACCGAGCCGACCGTGGCCGCGGTCGCCACGCTGGAGCCCGAGGTGGCGGCGAAGCCCGCGCAGGTCAGGATGCTGGCCATGGCCAGCCCGCCGGGACGATGCCCGACCCATTTTCGCGCCACGCTGAACAGGCGTTGCCCCACCCCGGCATGGTGGGCGAAGGCGCCCATCAGGATGAAGAGCGGGACCACGGTCAGCAGATAGGAGGCCGATTGGTGATAGGAAAAGGCTTTCAGGCGGTTAAGAACGAAGTTGAGGTCTTCGATCATGATGATGCCGGTCACGCCGGCCAGCCCAAGGGCGGCAAAGACCGGCGTGCCGATCGCCATCAGGACGAAGATCAGGCAGGTGGCGACGGTGGTCGCGACGACGTAGTCATCCATGGTGCTTGCTCCAGGGCGGGATCAGGGCTCGGCGCGCAGGTCGCGCTCGGGCGTTTGGCGCGGCGCGCCGCGCAGGGCCACGTACACGGCGTGGAAGGCCAGCTGCAGACAGCCGAACCACAGGCCAATGGCCAGCACGATCTTGGCCCACCAGATCGGGAATTCGATGTGCCCCCAGCGGAATTCACGGATGGCAAAGGAGTGCGCCGCATCCTGGCTGGCAGGCAGGGCCAGGATCAGCAGGAACAGGGCGGCGAACAGCCAGGACAGCGTTTCCGCGATGCGCGCGAGCCCGGCCGGCATGCGCTCGACCAGCAGCGTCACGCGGATATGGGCGTTATCCAGCATGGTCCAGCCCAGGCCGAGGTACACCACCATCACCATGCTCAACTCGGCCAGCTCGAACACGCCCGAGATGGGGCGGCCCCAGAGACCGCGAGCAGCGGCATCGATCGTGGTGCCGAGCATCAGGAACATAAGGAAAATCAGTGCCACCGCGCCGAATACGTTGGACACGCTGCGGAAGAAAGTTTCGAGTGGCCGCATGCGGCTCTCCCATCAAGGTTGCGCGCGCGCAGGATGGCTGCCGCACCCGGGTGGGGCGCAGCAGCCAACGAGCCCGGCGCGCACGCCGGGGTCAGGTCTTGTTGGCGATTTCGGAGGGGCGCAGCAGCGTGCCCTTGGGATCGTGCCGGGCGATGGCCTGGTCGATCAGTGCCTGCATGCGGGCGCCGTCGATGCCGGCCGGCTTGGCGACCTTTTCCACCCAGCTGTTGACCTGGGCCGGCTGGATGAGGGCCTTGGCCGCCTGCTTCTGGGCGTCGTCCAGCACATGGAACTTCACGCCCTCGGCGGTGGCTTTCTTGACGTAGTCCTGCAAGGCCTGATTCATGATGACCGAGTACTGGCCGCCGTAGATCTCTTCGACGATCTCGTTGCAGTTCGCCTTGACGCTTTCCGGGAAGGCTTCCCAGGCATCGACGTTGATGACGGTGGCGGCCGGCCCGTGGGGGCCATCGCCGATGTCGGTGAAGTGCGGTGCGATCTCATGCAGCTTATACGACACCGCGGTGATGAAATCGAAACCGTAGACGCCGTCCAGCACGCCGCGCTCCAGGGCGGTATAGACCTCGGGCGCGGCCATCGGCACGGCGGTGCCGCCCAGCCGCTCGATGACGTCGGTGGCGACGCCATAGCCGCGGATGCGTTTGCCCTTGATGTCTTCCAGGGACTGGATCGGTTGGCGCGTGATGAGGGGCGCGTAGTTCCAGTTGGTCCAGTACATGACCTTGGCGCGATGACGCTTTTCCCATTCGGTGCGCAGCGGTTCGAACTCGGCGTAGACGTCGCGGCAGACCTGCAGCAGGGCGTCCGCGCGGTTCATGCGGAAATACCACTCCAGCCCGCGCGTGACCGGCAGGTCGGCCTGGTAATAGCCCGGGGAGATCAGGCTCATCTCCGAGGTGTTGTCGCGCACGGCCGGCAGGTGCTCGCCCACCTTGTTGAGCGAGGCGGACCAGTAGCGCCGGGCCTTGACCGTGCCGCCCGAGCGTTTCTCCAGTTCGCTCAGGAACCAGCGGTCCAGCCAGGACGGACCGGCGGTTTCCGAGACATAGCTGTCGAACTTGAATGAAACCTTGTCTTTGGCAAAAAGCGTGCCCGGCAGGCCGCCCAGGGCGCCCGCGCCGGCCAGCATGCCGCTGACCTTGATGAATTCACGACGTTTCATGA
>JAEWJD010000318.1 GCA_023386765.1 Pseudomonadota bacterium
GGAGCGCGCCATCCTGTTCGAGGCGCGCCGCCAGATCGAGCTCATCGAGGACGGCGGCACGGTCGTGCAGGAAACCCGCCTGTACGACTCCGACCGCGACGAGACGCGCAGCATGCGCAGCAAAGAAGATGCGCACGATTACCGCTACTTCCCCGACCCCGACCTGCCCACGCTGGTGATCGGCCAGGAATGGGTCGATGCCGTGCGCGGCACCATGCCCGAACTGCCCAGCGCCATGCGTGCGCGTTTCGCGGCCGACTACGGTCTGCCCGCCTATGACGCCGCACAACTGACCGTCAGCCGCAGCCTGGCCGCCTATTTCGAAGCCGTGGCCCGCACCCTGCCCGCCGGGCAGGCCAAGCTAGCGGCCAACTGGGTCATGGGTGAATTCACCGCCGCCCTGAACCGCGACGAAAAAGACGTTGCCGACGCACCGGTGCAAGCGGCCGCGCTGGCCGGGCTCATCAACCGCATCATCGACGGCACCATCTCGAACAAGATCGCCCGCGATGTCTTCAGCGCGATGTGGGCCGGCGAGCAGGGCGGGCAGGCCGACGCCATCATCGAGGCCCGAGGCCTCAAGCAGATCAGCGACACCGGTGCCATCGGTGCCATGATCGACGACGTGCTGGCCGCCAACCCCGCCATCGTGGCCGAGTACCGCGCTGGCAAGGAGAAGGCCTTCAACTCCCTGGTCGGCCAGATCATGAAAGCTGCCCGGGGCAAGGCCAACCCGCAGCAGGTCAACGAGCTGCTGCGCGCCAAACTGGCCTGAGGCCAGGCTTGCCGGCAACAAAAAGGCGGCCCTTCGGGGCCGCCTTTTTGTTTAACCCGCGGATGACGCCGGCGGCGATCAGACGCCGTATTTTTCGCGATAAGCCTGTACTGCAGGGCCATGCTCGGCGAACTGGCTGTCATTTTGCAGCAACGCCATGATATCGGCCAGCGAGGCGATGCTGATCACCGGCATGCCGTAGGTCTGGGCCACATCCTGGACAGCCGAATGCGCGGATAGCGCATCATCGGGACCGGCGCGCTCCATGCGATCCAGCGCGATCAGCACGGCGGCCGGCTCGGCGCCGGCGGCACGGATGATGTCCACCGACTCACGCACCGAGGTGCCGGCCGTGATGACATCATCGATGATCACCACCCTGCCTGCCAGCGGCGCGCCGACCAGCGTGCCGCCCTCGCCATGATCCTTGGCTTCCTTGCGGTTGTAGGCAAACGGGACATCACGCCCACGGCCTTGCGGATGGGAGGCCAGCGCCACGGCCGTGGCCGTCGCCAGCGGGATCCCCTTGTAGGCCGGACCGAACAGCATGTCGAACTGCAGCCCCGAGTTCAGCAGCGCCTGGGCGTAGAACGCAGCCAGCTTGCCGACCGAGCGCCCCGAATTGAACAGGCCGGCATTGAAGAAATACGGGCTCATGCGCCCGGACTTGACCTTGAAACTACCAAAGCGCAGCACGCCCTCGTCGAGGGCGAAGCGGACAAAATCAGTGGCGGAGGAGGAAGGCATGCGGAGATTTCCGAAATGGAATGGAAAACCCCGCCATTATCCGCGATCCGTGCCGCCTGCGCCTGCGCCTCAGAGGGAAAAGTCGTAGTCGATGGTCAGCGGCGCATGGTCGCTGAAGCGCTGGTCTTTGTAGATCGCGGCCTGGCGCGCCGTCTCGGCCAGTGCGCGGCTGGCGAGGTGGTAATCGATGCGCCAGCCCACGTTCTTGGCCCAGGCCTGCCCCCGGTTGCTCCACCAGGTGTAGCCCTCGCCCGTGGCTTCGGGATAGAGCTTGCGATAGACATCGACCCATTGCAGCTCATCGAGCACCCGCGTGAGCCAGGCGCGCTCTTCGGGCAGGAAACCACTGTTTTTCAGATTGCCTTTCCAGTTCTTGATATCGGCTTGCGTGTGGGCGATGTTCCAGTCGCCGCAGATCACCACTTCGCGGCCGCGTGCGATCAGGTCGGCCAGATGGGCGAAGAAATGCTCCATGAAATGGTATTTCGCTGTCTGGCGATGATCGCCGCTGGAGCCCGAAGGCAGATAGACCGACACCACCGACAGCTTGGGATAGACCAGCTCGATATAGCGGCCTTCGGCATCGATCTCCGGCACGCCCAGCCCTACAACCACCGACTCCGGCTCATGCGGCGTATAGATCCCGACCCCGCTGTAGCCCTTCTTCTCCGCGTAATGGAAATATCCCTTGCAGGGCGCCGGGGCCATCATGGCCTCGCTCAGGTTGGCTTCCTGGGCTTTCAGCTCCTGGACGCAGACAAAATCAGGCTTCTGTTCGGCCATCCATTCGAAGAAGCCCTTATTGTTGGCCGACCGAATGCCATTCAAATTGGCGGAGATCACTCGCAGCATAAAAATCCAGAAAGCGCGCGCGGCGCATGCGTTGCCGAAGTCGCCACTATATCGGGATCGCCCGGATTGCGGCCCGATAGCCACAAAATAAAAAAGGGACGCACCATGCCGGAAAATATTTTCTGGCTACCTCGCCTTGACCCTTTTTCTGCTTGCACCATAGAGGAAAGGCTTGCGACCCCGGATCCTCCTGACCCCCTATAAAATGGGGACGTATAACAAAAACCCTGTTTTCCCAGGGGAAAGTAAAACTCGAGCCCCAGGCGCAGCCCTTTGGACTGTCATCTCCGGGAAATAGTCCTTAATGCGTCCCTATTTATAAGTCCTTGTTTCGCATGGTGTGACCCCGCTTTCACCCTCTGCCGCACTGCGGAAAACCTTCCTACAATCGCGCTCCGGGTCTGTGCTTTTCGTTACGTTGACGCAATGCGTCCCCGGATTAGCACCGATTGCCCGCCTCCCGCACCGTTTTGCAGCAATACCCGGAGAACTTTTCCATGCAGTCACTGAACGACTTCCTCGGCAGCATCGCCGCCCGCGATCCCCATCAACCTGAGTACCTGCAGGCGGTCGAGGAGGTCATGACGAGTCTGTGGCCTTTCATCGAGAAGAACCCGCGCTTTGGGCAACAGGCCCTGCTGGAGCGCCTGGTCGAGCCCGAGCGCGTGATTCAGTTCCGTGTCTGCTGGACCGACGACCGCGGCCAGGCCCGGGTCAACCGTGCTTTCCGCATTCAGCACAACTCGGCCATCGGCCCCTTCAAGGGCGGCATGCGTTTTCACCCCAGCGTGAACCTGTCGGTGCTGAAGTTCCTGGCCTTTGAGCAGACCCTGAAGAACGCGCTGACCACCCTGCCCATGGGCGGCGGCAAGGGTGGCTCGGACTTCGACCCCAAGGGCAAGTCGGAAGGCGAGATCATGCGCTTCTGCCAGGCCCTGATGATCGAGCTGTACCGCCACCTGGGCCCGGATACCGATGTCCCGGCAGGCGACATCGGCGTGGGCAGCCGCGAGGTCGGTTATATGGCCGGCATGATGAAAAAACTGTCGAACTCGGCGGCCAGCGTCTTCACCGGCAAGGGCCTGACCTTCGGCGGCAGCCTGATCCGCCCGGAAGCAACCGGCTATGGCACGGTCTATTTCGCAGAGCAGATGCTGCGCCGTGTGGGCATGTCCTTCGAAGGCTTGCGCGTGTCGGTCTCCGGTTCGGGCAACGTGGCCCAGTACGCCATCGAGAAAGCCATGTCGATGGGCGCGCTGGTCGTCACGGCCTCCGACTCCGGTGGCACCGTGGTCGACGATGACGGCTTCACCCCCGAAAAACTGCACGTGCTCATGCACATCAAGAATGTGCAACGCGGCCGTGTCGAAGACTACGCCCAGCAGATGGGCCTGCGCTTTCTGCCGGGCGCCCGCCCCTGGCAGGTCCCGGCAGACGTGGCGCTGCCCTGCGCCACCCAGAATGAGCTGGATGCCGATGACGCCCGCAACCTGATCGCCAACGGCGTGAAGTGCGTGGCCGAAGGTGCCAACATGCCCGCCACCCTGGCCGCGGCCCAGGCCTTCATCGACGCCCATGTGCTGTATGCGCCGGGCAAGGCCAGCAACGCCGGCGGCGTGGCCGTCTCGGGCCTGGAAATGAGCCAGAATGCGGCTCGCCTGGCCTGGACCCGCGAAGAAGTGGACCAGCGCCTGCGCGCCATCATGTGTGACATCCACGAAAACTGCGTGCGCCATGGCCATGGCGAGTCGGGCTACGTCAATTACGTCGACGGCGCCAACATCGCCGGTTTCGCCAAGGTGGCCGAAGCCATGCTGCAGCAAGGCCTGTACTGATAAGCCACCACCGCGGCGGCTCAGTGCCAGTCGCCGCGGTAAACGAATTTCGGCATCTGCCAATTGAAGCGCAGGGCCAGCAGGCGGAACGCCAGGCCCACCGTCAGCGCCACCGGCACCGCCAGGCTGGCCGCATAATGATCCAGCAGCAGATACAGCGCGCCGGTCACCAACGACACACTGGCATACAGCTCGCGGCGGAACAACAGCGGGATGTCGTTGCACAGGACGTCACGCAACACCCCTCCGGCGCAGCCGGTGATGCCGCCACTGATCATCACGATGGAAAGCGGCAAGTCCATCTGCTGGGCCACCTTGCAGCCGATGATGGTGAACGCCACCAACCCCAGTGCATCCAGCAACAGAAACAGCTTGCGCAGATGGCGCAACATGGGCGCGCCCAGGGCGGTCAGCAGGGCGGCACCCGCCGTCATCGCCAGATACTCGGGATGCGCCACCCAGGTCAGCGGGTAATGACCCAGCAACACATCGCGTACCGAACCGCCGCCGAGCGCGGTGACGCAGGCGATCACGCAGACCCCCACCCAGTCCATATCGCGCCGACCGGCCACCAGGGCTGCCGTCATGGCCTCGGCCACGATGGCAACCAGATACAGCGTATGCAGCAGCAGGGTGGAAGTCTCGGCGGGCATGTCGATCAGGGCAGGAAGGCAGGGACGGCAAAGGCATCATTGTAGGGGGGAGCCGCCCTTTGCGAACGCCTCGCCCGCTGGCGTTGACGCCAGTCAAGGCCGTGGGGCAGGATAGACGGCAAGATGGCTGTATTCCTGCACAGTAAGTGCCCCCTATGGGCCTGAGAGCCCGCCTGGAGACGATGCATGACCCAATCTTGCGGCCCCATCCTGCTGGCCACCGACCTGAGCGCCCGCAGCGACCGCGCGCTTGACCGCGCGCTGATGCTGGCCCGCCAGTGCAACGCGAGCCTGGTGGCCCTGCACGTCATGGAACCGCCCAGCGCGACGGCGCTGACCACCCCGGCCTGGCGCCGCCTGACCCCGGATCACAAATCGCTGGCCGAGCGCCGGCTGGCCGATGACCTGGCCGATGCCGGCGTGCCGACCGAAGCCGTCGTGGTCAACGGCCGGCCGGTCGACGCCATTCTCGACACCGTGTCCCATTTCGGCTGCTCGTTGATCGTTACCGGCGTCGCCAGCGAAACCACGCTGGGCCGGCTGCTGCTGGGCACCACCGTGGAGCGGCTGGCCCGCCAGGCCGCGCAACCCGTGCTGGTCGTCAAGGCGCGCCCGCGCAAGCCCTACCAGGACGTGGTCATCGCCACCGATTTCTCGGAGGGTTCGCGCCAGGCGCTGCAGGCCGCCCTCAAGGTTGCCCACGACGCCCGCATCACGCTGTTCCACGCCTACACCGTGCCGCCGCAAAGCAAGGACGTGCCGGCCGATGCGCAAACCCGCAGTTTCTACAACGATGCCCTGCAGAAAGCCCAGGCCTTCCTGGCCGGCATCCCCGAACTGGCCGGACGCGCGCAGCCCGACATCGTGCTGGAGGCTGGCCAGCCCGAGAACCTGCTGTCGGAGTTCGTGTTCCAGCGTCGCTGCGACCTGGTCGTGACCGGCACCCACGGCCTGACCGGCATTCTGCGCACAGCCATCGGCAGCGTGGCCGAGAAGCTGCTCGAAGCCTTGCCCTGCGATGTGCTGATCGTGCGCCAGAACGGCGCACAGGACTGACGGAACAACGCCCGGGCCTGGCCCGGGCGTCTGGCATCAGAAGATGTGGCGGATGCCCATGCCTGCGCCCACCTGCGAGCTACGGCCGGCAATTTCCACTGACGAGGCGTCATACACCTTGTTGTAGTCCACCGTTCCGTAGACCTGGGTGCGCTTGGACAGAGCGTATTCGGCCACGCCCACCAGGGCCAGACGCTTGCCCTTGTCGCCGTCCTTCTGGACGTTCTTGGCGCTGTCGAAGTAGGCCGCGCCAGTCAGGCTCCATTGGCCAGTGGCCTTCCAGGTGGCGCCGGCGAAGTAACCATTGTCCTTACGCTCGAGCCCCTGCGGATTGACGGCGCTGCCCATCACGGCATTGACCCAACCGGTACGGTCGCGGCCATTGAAGTAACCGGCGAAGACCTTGACGCTGTCGAACTGGTAACTGGCATTCAGGTTCCAGACGCGCTGATGGTAGTCGGCGTTGGTGTCGGAATAGCTCTTCAGGTAGCCGCCACCGATCGAGAACGGGCCATCGGTGTAGGCCAGGGTGCCGCCGAACTGCTTGCCCAGGTTATGGTCCTTGAAGTCGCTGCCGAAGGCATACGACAGGATCACATCGAAACCACCCAGTTTGTTGTTACGGTAGCGCACCGAATCGGAGCTGCGCGCACGCGACATGGCCACCGGCAGCCAGGAGTTCTCGGCATAGTTGCCGACCGTCAGCGGATCATAGGAGTCGGCCAGGATGGTAAAGAGCGGCGTGTCCTGGCGCCCCAGCGAGATCGCACCGATGTCGCCGCCATCCAGGCCCACATAGGCGTGCCGGTTGAACAATCGGCCCTGATCCGACTCCTGGCCATTCTGCATGTTGAAACCGCTCTCAAGGCGGAAGAACGCACTCATGCCGTTGCCCAGGTCTTCCACGCCGCGCAAGCCCCAGCGGCTGTTGGAAATGGCGCCGTTTTCCATCGAAATACGGCTTCCCTTGACGCCCGTTGCCCCGCTGCTGGTGCTCAGGTAGCGCAGACTGACGTCGGCGATACCGTAGAGCGTGACGCTGCTTTCGGCATGCAGCGTGGGGGCCAGGCACAAGCCTGCCAGGGCGATGGCATATCGCTTCATGGGGGTGTCTCCTCGTGTGCGGGCTGGGTCAGCCCTGTTCGTTTTTCCGTCCCCTCGGACGGTCGGCGAGATAGCGCCGTTCGTTACCATATCACCGAAGCCCCCGAGCGCCCCGTCCAGAAAGACCCTCAGCCCTGGGCCCCGCCACGTTCGAGCGCATCGATATCGTCGCGCCGATACCACAGCAGCAGCAGACCCGGCAGGGCGATCCCCACCGTGACCAGGAAAAACCCGGGCCAGCCCATGTAACCCACCAGCAAAGGCGTCAGCGGACCGGCCAGATAAGTGCGCCCGACCGCCGAAAAGGCCGACAGCAGAGCAAACTGGGTGGCCGAAAAGGACTGATTGCACAGCGCCATGAGCAGCGCCACGAAGGCCGCCGTACCCAGGCCGCCACACAGGTTCTCCACGCCGACCGCCAGGCCCATGAGCCAGATGCTCTTGGGCGCCACGGCGATCAGCCAATAGCCCAGGTTGGAGACTGCCTGCAGCAGGCCGAAGACCATCAGCGAACGGTACAGGCCCCAGCGGTTCATGATGACCCCGCCGGCCAGCGCCCCCACGATGGTGGCGGCCAGCCCGAGGATCTTGTTGACGGTGCCCACATCGGTGGCGCTGAATCCCGCCCCCCGGATCAGGAAGGTCGTGGACAGGGCGCCGGCGAACGCATCGCCCAGCTTGTAGAGCACGATCAGCAGCAACAGCGTCACTGCCCCGCGCCGGCCGAAGAACTCGCGAAACGGCTCCATGACGGCGCTGCCCAGGTTGCGCGGCGCGGCCACCGGCCGCTCCGGCTCGGGGGCCCACAAGGTACCGGCCACCCCGGCCAGCATCAGCACCCCCATCAGGACGTAGGTCGCCCCCCAGCCCAGCCAGCGGTCAGCCAGCACCAGGGCCAGCCCCCCCGAGGCGATCATGGCGAGCCGGTAACCCAGCACCTTCACGGCCGCCCCGGCACCTCGCTCATTTTTGTGCAGAACATCGGTGGAATAGGCATCGAAGGCGATGTCCTGGGTGGCCGACAGGAACGCCACCAGCACCGCCAGCAGGGCCAGCGGCAGCAGCGATTGCCCGGGCGAGAAAGCCCCCATGGCCATGATGCTGACCGCCAGCAGGAGCTGCGTCAGCAGCATCCAGCCCCGCCGCCGCCCCAGCAGCGGCGGCGCATAGCGGTCGATCAGGGGAGCCCAGAGAAATTTGAAGGTATAGGCGCTGCCGATCAGGGTCAGAAAGCCGATCTGCTGCAGGCTTACCCCCTCGACGGTCGCCCAGGCCTGCAGCGTGCCGCTGATCAGCGCCAGGGGCAGCCCGCTGGCGAAACCCAGCACCAGCAAGGGCGCCACGCGACGGCTGTAATAAACACGGTAGCTATCGGAGGCGATGATGATTCTCCTGGCGTGGCCCGCGCGGGGCCGGGTTACGGCAATCGGGCATCTTACTACCCGCGCCCCCCCGCCTAGGCTTCGAAACGATACAAAGCCAGAGTGCTACGCCAACTCGGGAAAAGCTTTACTTCCTGCGCCTCGTTGAAGGTCGCCCGTTCCAGGATGCGGACCTGCACATCACGCGCCAGATCCTCGAAATCGCGCAGGGTGCACAAGTGGATGTTGGGCGTGTTGTACCACTGGTAAGGCATCTGCCCGGTCACCGGCATGCGTCCGCGCAGGATCGACCAGCCATGCGGCCAGTAGCCGAAGTTGGGAAAAGACACCACCCCGAAGCGCGCCACCCGGGCCATCTCGCGCAGGATGTGTTCGGTATGGTGCATCGACTGCAGGGTCTGAGACAGCACCACCGTGTCGAACTGCTTGTCATCGAACAGCGCCAGACCGTCTTCCAGGTTCTGCTGGATCACTTCGACGCCACGCTGCACGCAGGCAATGACATGGGCGTCGCTGATTTCCACGCCCGCGCCGCGCACCTGGCGATGGTCGCGCAGATAGGCCAGCAGGGCGCCATCGCCACAGCCCAGGTCAAGCACCCGCGAGCCCGGCGCGATCCAGCTGGCGATGCGTTCAAGGTCGGGGCGCAGCGACGGCGCGCCCAAAGGGGAGTTCATGCCTGCGCCTCCTGCGCGCTGCCCGCCTCAAGCAGGCCGAGGCTGCGCGCAATGCGTTCGTAATAGGCTCGCACCACTGCGTGGTAGCGCGAGTCTTCCAGGAGAAAGGCATCGTGGCCGTGGGGCGCGTCGATTTCGGCGTAAGTCACGGGGCTGCCGTTCTTGAGCAGAGCACGCACGATCTCGCGCGAGCGCTCCGGCGGGAAGCGCCAATCGGTGCTGAAAGACACCAGCAGGAAATCCGCGCTGGCCGGCGCCAGGGCGCGCGCCAGGTCGCCGCCCGTGCCGCGTGCCGGGTCGAAATAGTCCAGCGCCCGGGTGATCAGCAGATAAGTATTGGCGTCGAAAAAGCGCGAGAATTTCTCGCCCTGGTAGCGCAGATAGGACTCAACCTCGAACTCCACGTCGTAGCCATAGCGATAGGCGCCGTTGGCGGCGGGCTCACGCTGGGTACGACCGAATTTCTCGGCCATGTCATCGTCGGAGAGATAGGTGATGTGGCCGATCATGCGGGCCACGGCCAGACCACGGCGCGGCACGGTGTCGTGGGCGTAGTAGTCGCCGCCGTGGAAATCCGGGTCGGTGATGATGGCGCGCCGCGCCACTTCATTGAAACCGATGTTCTGTGCCGACAGGCGCGGCGTACTGGCAATCACCACGCAATGCGCCACGCGTTCAGGCAGCGTGAGCGACCAGCTCAGGGCCTGCATGCCGCCCAGCGAGCCGCCCATCACGACGGCAAAACGCGCGATGCCGAAGTGATCGGCCACGCGTGCCTGGGCGCGCACCCAGTCCTCTACCGTCAGGACCGGGAAGGCCGCCCCCCAGGGGGCCCCGGTCTGGGGGTTGATGCTGGCCGGGCCGGTCGAGCCGAAGCAGGACCCCAGGTTGTTCACCCCGATGACGAAAAATACGTTGGTGTCCACCGGCTTGCCAGGCCCGACCATGTTGTCCCACCAGCCAACATCCTTGGGATTGTCGGCCGCCACCCCGGCCACATGATGCGAGGCGTTCAGGGCATGGCAGATGAGCACGGCGTTGCTGCGCTCGGCGTTGAGCGTGCCGTAGGTTTCCACGGCAAGCTCATAACCCTCGAGCGACTGGCCATTGGCCAGGGGCAGAGGCTCATCGAAGCGCAGGAATACGGGAGCGACGACGCCGACGGATTGCGGCGTTGCGGAAGAATGCGACCCGACGGGGGCCGCAGCAATAGCTGAGCTGGTCATCCAGACCTCTTTAGCGGGATTTATAAGGGGCGCCCGCAAGCGGATCAGGCAAATCGGCGCCGACAATGAAATGCAAAAGCGAGAAACATTCTAGCACCGCGCCGGGCCGGGCCCCAAGCCGGCGGCCTGCCTCAGTGCTGCGTAAACCACAGCAGCGCAGGCGCCACCAGCAGAAACACCACGGTCGACACCAGTACCGCACCGGCGGCGGTGTCGCCCATGTCGGTATAGCGGCGGGCGTACATATAGCTCACCACCGCGCAGGGCATGGCCAGCTGCAACACCAGCGAACCGGCCAGCTGGCTCTCCAGGCCCAGCGCCCACACCACCAGCAGGCCCGAGATCAGGCCGGCCGTCAGGCGCAGCACGCCCAGGCTGGCGCCCTGACGCAGACCTGCGGCCGGGATCAGGGCCAGCGCATGGCCCAGGCTCAACAGCATCAACGGTACTGTGACCGCGCCCAGCATGCGGGTGGTTTCGATCAGCCAGTCCGGCACCGGAAGACCGCTGGTACGCCAGGCCACCGACACCACGGCGGCCAGCAGCACCGGATTGCGCCAGCCGCCGCGCGCCGATACGCCCGGCAACAGGCGCACGCCCACGGTATGCATCACGAAGGAGTTGATGGCGAAGAAGGCGATCGCTGCCGACAGGCCGGCGTCGCCGAAAGCCAGCTGGGAAACCGGCAACCCCAGGTTGCCGGCATTGGGAAGAAAGGCGGTCGGCAGCAGCGTGCGCACCGGCAGTTTCAACAAACGCAGCCCCGCCGCGCACAACAGCCCGCAGATCAACAGCCCCAGCACCGTGGCCAGCACGATCTCGGCCAACGCCCGGTCATCCAGCTCGGTGGTGACAAAGGTGTGGAAAACCAGCGCCGGCGTGGTGACCGAGGTCACCAGCATGGTGATGAAGCTGCCGCCGAACGGATAATCGCGCTTGCCCCAGAACAGCCCGATGCCGACGCAGACGAGCAACGGCATGAGCATGATGACGGCGGAAAAATAAAATTGGGCGACAGCTGACACGACCTGAAGGTCTCCACATCCATTCCAGGCAGGGGCGATTCAGCAACGCCAAGGGAAAACATGGCTTGAACCGCTAGACAAACGGCGCTGAAATGGCCTCATCCTGCCCCGCCCGCTACAGCAACAGGTCCTGAATTGTCGCCGATTTTGCCTGCCCCCGCCCTGGCCGACGATGGCACGCCCCTGGCCTGCTATCGCTGGCAGCCGGCCGCCCCACGCATCGGCGCGGCCGTCTACCTGTTGCATGGTCTGGGCGAACATGCCGGCCGCTACGGACAACTGGCCCAATGGCTGACGGATCACGGCTGGCGCGTGGCTGCCCACGATCATCGCGGCCACGGACATTCGGGCGGCCCGCCCGCGCAACTGACCCAGCGCGACGACCTGGTGCACGATGCGGCGGACCAGATCCGCCGCTGGGCCGCAGAACTGGGCCATGCCCCGCTGGTGCTGGGCCACAGCCTGGGCGCGCTGGTGGCCCTGCGGCTGGCCCTGGCCGAGGAGGACATCCCGATCGCCGGCCTGGTGCTCAGCAGTCCTCCCCTGCAACTGCGCCTGCCGCGCTGGCTGCTGCCGCCACTGCGCGGCGTGGCACGGCGCTGGCCCGACACCGTGCTGCCCTATTCGATGGCGCCGCTGCGCGTCTCGCATGATCCGGCGGTGGCGCGGGCCTTTCGCAGCGACCCCCTGTCGCATCGTCTCATCAGCGGTCGGCTGGCCACCTTCATCGATGCCTCCATTACCATGGTGATGACCGCGGCGCCCCGACTGACCCGGCCCTGTCTGCTGCTGGTGGCGGGCGATGACCGCGTGGTGGCGGCAGCCGGCAGCCGGCGTTTCGCACAGCGTGCCCCCTCGCGCCTGGTGACCCTGCGCTGGTATCCCCGCGCCTGGCACGAGGTGTTCAACGAGAGTCCGGCGCTGGCTTCACCCGTCTATGCCGACCTGCATACCTGGCTGCAACGCCAGCCGATGCCCACAGGCGCAACGGGGCCAAACCCGGGCAGCGCGCTAAAGAACACGTAAAATCGCCGATCGACCATCCAGAAAGCCGCCATCGTGACTGCCAATACCCATCGCCGCCTTGCCACGCTTCAGAACCATCTCGATCTGCTCGCGCAGACCCTGCGCGGAGTCGAGAAAGAAGGATTGCGGGTGGACAACCGGGGCGCCCTGGCGCTCGGGCCGCATCCGGCAAGCCTGGGCTCGGCCCTGACCAACGAACGCGTCACCACCGATTACTCCGAAGCCCTGCTGGAACTCATCACCGGCACCCATACCCGGGTCGAGCCGTTGCTGCAGGAACTGCAGGACACGCACCGTTTCGTGGCCGGCGCCCTGGACGGCGAGCTGATCTGGAACCAGTCCATGCCGGCCCACCTGCCAGCCGAAGCGGATATCCCCATCGCCTGGTATGGCAGCTCGAACACCGGCATGCTCAAGCATGTCTATCGCCGCGGCCTGGCCGAACGTTATGGCAAGACCATGCAGTGCATCGCCGGGGTG
>JAEWJD010000395.1 GCA_023386765.1 Pseudomonadota bacterium
CCCCGGCGTAGATCCCCTCGCCCTTCTCGTAGGTGCGGTTGAACCAGCCGAAGAAGCCCTTCCGCGCCCCGTGGTGCGCGGGCTTGAGCATGGTCGCGCAGAGCGCCGGGGTGAGGATCAGCGCCACGATCACCGAGAGGGCCATGGCCGACACGATGGTGATGGAGAACTGCCGGTAGATCACCCCCGTGGAGCCGCCGAAGAACGCCATGGGAATAAACACCGCGGCCAGCACCATGGCGATGCCCACCAGCGCGCCGGTGATCTGCTCCATGGATTTTCGCGTGGCCTGCCGTGGCGTCAGGCCCTCTTCCGCCATGACCCGCTCGACGTTTTCCACCACCACGATGGCATCGTCCACCAGCAGGCCGATGGCCAGCACCATGCCGAACATGGTCAGGGTGTTGATCGAATAGCCGAATGCGGCCAGCACCCCGAAAGTTCCCAGCAGCACCACCGGCACGGCCAGGGTGGGGATGAGCGTGGCGCGCACGTTCTGCAGGAACAGATACATCACCAGGAACACCAGCAGGATGGCCTCGAACAACGTCTGGATCACGCTCTCGATGGACAGGCTGACAAACGGGGTGGTGTCATAGGGATAGACCACCTCCATGCCCTGGGGGAAGAACGGTTTGAGGCCATCGATCGTGGCGCGCACGGCCTTGGCCGTGTCCAGGGCGTTGGCGCCGCTGGCCAGCTTGATCGCCAGGCCCGTGGCGGGCTTGCCGTTGTAATAGCTGTCGATGGCGTAGTTCTCGGCACCCAGCTCTACGGTGGCCACGTCCTTCAGGCGCACCTGCGAACCGTCCGGATTGACCTTCAGCAGGATGTTGCCGAAGGCTTCCGGAGTCTGCAGGCGCGACGGGCCGATGATGGTGGCATTGAGCTGCTGGCCACGCTTGGCCGGCAACCCTCCCAGCTGGCCCGAGGACACCTGCACGTTCTGCTCGCGGATGGCCGCACTCACGTCGGAGGCCGACATCGCGTAGTTGATCAGCTTCTCGGGACTGAGCCAGATGCGCATGGCGTAGGGCGCGCCAAACAACTGGAAGTCGCCCACGCCCGGCGTGCGGCTGATCGGGTCCTGGACATAGGAGGCGACATAGTCGGCCAGGTCGGACTTATCCAGCGAACCGTCGCTGGACACAAAACCGGCCACGATCAGGAAGTTCTTGGTCGCCTTGGTGACGCGGATGCCCTGCTGCTGCACTTCCTGTGGCAGCAATGGCTGGGCCAGGGCGAGCTTGTTCTGCACCTGGACCTGGGCCGTATCGGGATCGGTGCCCTGGCCGAAGGTCAGCGTGATGGTCATGCTGCCATCGGAGTTGCTCTCCGAGGAGATGTACTCCAGGTTGTCGATGCCGTTCATCTGCTGTTCGATGACCTGCACCACCGTGTCCTGAACGGTCTGGGCCGATGCGCCCGGATAGCTGACGCTGATGGCGATAGCCGGCGGCGCGATGCTGGGATACTGCGCGACCGGCAGACTGAGGATGGACAGCGCCCCGGCCATCATCAGCACGATGGCGATCACCCAGGCGAAGACCGGCCTGTCTATGAAAAACTTAGCCATGCGGCCTCCTTACTTGGCCGCCGGCGCTGCCATGGGCTGCGCAGCCCCGGCCGCCTGGAATGGCACAGCGTTGACTTCGGTGCCGGGGCGCGCATTGTGCATGCCCTCGACGATGACCCGGTCTCCCTCGCGCAAGCCGCGCGTCACCAGCCACTGGTCGCCGACCGTGCGGTCCGTGGCCAATTCGCGCAGTTCGACCTTGCCTTCGGCATTGACGACCAGCGCCGTGGGCAGGCCGCGCGTGTTGCGTGTCACACCGCGCTGCGGCACCAGCAGACCCTCATTGGCGACTCCCTGGCCCAGTTGGGCACGCACGAACATGCCGGGCAGCAGCTCATGCTGCGGGTTAGGGAAAACCGCCCTGAGCGTGACCGAACCGGTGCCCGGATCGACGGTCACCTCGGAGAACTCGAGCGTGCCGGCCTGAGCGTACTCGGTGCCATCCTCCAGTTGCAGGGTCACCTTGGCCGCCTGTCCTCCTTCGGCCTGCTGCAGTTCACCCCGCGCCAGCGCGCGCTTGAGGCGCAGCAACTGGACGCTGGACTGCGTCAGGTCGACATAAATGGGATCGATCTGCTGCACCGAGGCAATCGCGTTCGCCTGATTGGCCGTCACCAACGCGCCTTCAGTCACCAGCGAGCGGCCGATGATGCCGCCGATGGGGGCCAGCACTTTGGTGTAAACCAGATTGATGCGGGCCGTGTCCAGCGCTGCCTTGGCCGACAGCACGTCCGCCTGGGCCTGATCGCGCGCAGCGACCGCATCATCATAGGTCTGGCGGCTGACCGCCCGGGTCTCGACCAATGGCTTGTAACGATTCACCAGCAGCGTGGCCGAGCGCACCTGCGCCTGGGCGCGGGCCAGTGCCGCCTGGCTGCTGTCGACGCTGGCCTGATAGAGCGCCGGGTCGATCTGGTAGAGCTGTTGCCCGGCCTTGACCTCACCGCCTTCGGTGAAAAGGCGCTTCTGGATGATGCCGTTGACCTGGGGCCTCACCTCGGCAATCCGATAGGCCGAAGTGCGGCCCGGCAATTCGGTGGAGAGCGAAACCGCTTGCGCCTTGACCTCGACCACGCTGACTTGCGGCTTGCCCGGCGCCGGTGCGTCGGCCTGCTTGCTGCAGGCGGCCAGTGAGGCCGCCAGGACTGCCAACGACAACGCCGCCATGCTGCGCCCGAATCGTTTATCGTTTTTCATAGCTATTCCTGAGTACATTTCACCCGTGCGTCGCCCGCAGTGAAACGATGACTATTCTTGTTGCAACGCAAAAGGGTTCCAATTCTGCTTTATCCCGAACCCGAAACAAAGGCCCATATAAAGAAAACATCATTCCACTATTGGGACAATAATCGGCACCGATCGAGGTATGCTCCCTGCTATGACGAATCGAATCCAGGGCATGGAAATCTTCGTCGAGGTCGCCAAGACGCGCCATTTCGGGCGCGCCGCCGAGCGTCTCGGCATTCCGAAATCGACCTTGTCGCGCCAGATCGCCGAACTGGAGCGCAATTTCGGTCTGCGGCTGCTCACCCGTACCACGCGCAAGGTGGAACTGACCGCCGCCGGCCAGCTCTATCTGGAGCGTTGCGAACGCATCGTCGCCGAAGCCCGGCTGGTGCACGAAGAACTGCAGAACCTGGTGGAAACGCCCGCCGGCCCGTTGCGCGTGAACCTGCCCGCCGACTTCGGCACGGAATTCCTGGCTGAATCCTTCCTGGCGTTTTCGCAACGCTATCCGGAGGTGGACTTCTATCTCGATCTGGCGGCCCCCGAGCATGCCAACCGGGTGTTCCAGGCGTGTGACCTCGCGATCCAGATTGGAGAACTGCCCGACTCCAATCTGATAGCCCGTCCGCTGGGCATGCTGCCAGCCCACCTGTATGCGTCGCCGCAATACCTGGACCGCCGCGGCCGTCCCAAGACACCTCAGGAACTGAGCGAACACGAATGCCTGGAATTCCGCGTCGGCCGCGGCGGGCCCGTGACCCTCTGGCCCCTGAGCGATGGTCAGCAGAAACTGGACATCACGCCCGGACGGCACTACTCGGTCAACAGCGTGTCGATGCTGCGCAGCCTGACGGTGCTGGGCGCCGGGATCGCCGTGCTGGCCGCCCAGCATGCCGGCGAACATGACGGCCTGGAACGGGTGCTGCCCGACTGGCATGCCGGGCCCTTCCCTGTCTATGCGGTCACGGATACCCGGCTGCTGCCGGCCAAGACGCGCATCTTCATCGACTTTCTGATCGACCGGCTGAACACGCAGCAACCGGGATCAAAGGATAGCCCCAATACGTTCTTCAGCTGCGTATGAGGGGGGAATTTGAAATCAGCTGAAACGGCTCCGAAACCGTTCAGCGCGGGCCGCGCCTAGAAGCGCTCGTCGTCACGCAGATAGCGCCACTGGCCCAGCGGCAGGTCACCCAGGCGCACCCGGCCAATGCGCACGCGTTTGAGGCCCACCACCTTGAGACCGACCAGCTCGCACATGCGGCGGATCTGGCGCTTTTTACCTTCATTGAGCACGAAGCGCAGCTGATCGTCATTCTGCCAGCGCACGTCGGCTGGTTTCAGGCGCTTGCCATCGAGCGAGAGCCCGTGATTGAGCAGGGCCAGGCCGCTTTCGCTCAAACGCCCCTGCACACGCACGAGATACTCCTTGTCGACCGTGGATTCCTCGCCGATCAGGTGGCGGGCCACGCGGCCGTCCTGGGTCAGCACCAACAAGCCCTGCGAGTCGATATCCAGCCGCCCGGCCACTGCCAGCCCGCGCAGGTGCCCGCGCTCGAAGCGCAGGGGAGAACGGTCGCCGGCATAGCGGCTGCGGGCATCGATGAGCGCGACCGCCGGCTCGTAGCCATCCTCGGCCTGACCGGAAACATAGCCCACGGGCTTGTTGATAAGAATCGTGACGCGGGCCGTCTGGGCGGCATGCGCGGCGCGCTCCAGCGTGATGGTCTGTTGCGGATAGGCCTTGGCGCCCAGCTCCGAGACCACCTCGCCGTCGACCCGCACCCAGCCGCGTTCAATGTAGCTGTCGGCTTCTCGGCGCGAACACAGGCCGCGCTCGGACATGAGTTTGGATATTCTGACTTTTTCCATGGCCGATATTGTAAGCGCGCGCGGCCTTGTACCCGAGCCCGGCGGCGGTCTTGGCATAATACGCAGCCATGACCGTATCGCATCAAGCGCCGCTGGCCCCCGGCTGGCTGGCTCAAGCCCCTTTCACCCTCACTGCTGCGCAGCGCCACTGGCTATTCCGGCCCGGTGCGCTGACGGCCGGCCTGCGGCAAGTGGGCCAGGTCAGGCTGCGGGTCGTGGCGGAATACGCCGACGGCGCGCCGACCGACGAGGCCATCGCCATGCATATTGCGCCGGGCTCCCCGGTCTGGGTACGCGAAGTCCTGATGTCGGTCGACGGCGTGGACAGCGTCCCGGCCCGCAGTCTCACGCCGCTGACCGCCTCGCATGGGTCCTGGCAAGGCATGCGGCGGCTGCTCACCCGCCCGCTGGCCGATATGCTCTATCACGACCGCAGCGTGACACGCTCGCCCTTCGCCTGCCGGCGCCTGGCCCTGCCGCTGCCTTTTTTCCGCATGGTGGCCAATCTGCCCGGCGTCAGTGCACGCGATGCCGCCGGGCTGTGGGCGCGCCGTTCGGTCTTCTGGCGTCACGGTCAGCCGCTACTGGTGGCCGAGTGTTTCCTGCCCGATTTCTGGCGCCGCGTGATCCACGGTCGCGCCTCGCCGCCCCTCAAGGCGCACGAGCGGCGCTGACCCCGTTTCAGGCGCGGGTCTCGCGCCAGTCTTGCGGCTCGAGAGTCACTTCACCCTTGGCCGCCGACACATAGACCACGCCGTCGGAAATATTGATGTTCAGCTGCATGCCGCGCTCGGCCAGTTCGCCCAGCGCGCGGCTTTGCTCGGCCGGCAGGTTGACCACGCGCAGGTTGCGCGCCCGCTCGACCTTGTTGCGTATGCCGTCCCACCAGATCTGCGAAGCATGGCCGCCGTAGCAGTAGATCACCACCTGGTCGGCACGCCCGCAGGCACGCAGGATACGCCGCTCTTCAGGCTGCCCGACATCCACCCAGAGCGAAATCGCACCGGTCAGGTCCTTGGCCCACAGGTCAGGCTCGTCCGTCTCGCTCAGGCCTTTGGTGAAGGCCAGTTCGTCGTTCGCCTGGAGAGCGAAGGCCACCAGCCGCACCATCATGCGCTCATCGGTCTCGGAGGGGTGGCGGGCCACCGTGAGGTTGTGGCTGGCGTAGTAATTGCGATCCGTGTCGGCAATATTGAGATCGGCTTTGTAAATCGTCGCGCGCAGGGCCATACAGGTATCAGCAAAGGACAAAACCCGGCATCATACCGCCTGCCACCCCCTGGAAGCCGAATGACCCCCACCGCCGCCCTGCTCGCCTTCGCCGCCACCGCCCTGCTGCTCACGCTGACGCCGGGGCTCGATACCGCCCTGGTGCTGCGCACCAGCGCCACCGAAGGGTTACGGCGCGCCCTGATGGCCAGCCTGGGCATCTGTGCGGGATGCCTTGCCTGGGGCATCGCCGCAGCCATCGGCCTGGGTGCGCTGCTGGCCGCCTCGCCGCTGGCCTATGACACCCTGCGCGTCGCGGGCGCGCTCTATCTGTTTTACCTGGGAGCCCGCCTGCTGTGGCGCGGCCTGCGTGCACCGGCTGCGGCCGCCCCCACGGGCGCGGGCGCGCCGTCGACAGCGCGCGCCTGGCTGTGGCGCGGTTGCCTGAGCAACCTGCTCAATCCGAAAGTGGGGGTGTTCTACCTGACGCTGTTGCCGCAGTTCATACCGGCTGGCGTGCCGGTGCTGGGCTTCAGCCTGTTGCTGGCAACCCTGCATGCCGTGATCAGCATGGCCTGGCTTACGGTGCTGGCGCTGGCCACCCGGCGTCTGGGTCATTGGCTGGCCAGGCCCGCCGTCGCCCGCAGCCTGGACGGCATCACGGGTGCGCTGTTTGTCGGCGTAGGCCTGCGCCTGGCGCTGGTCCGCCCCTGAGTCGCACGCTGCGGCCACGCCCATCCAGGCGCAGCCACAGCCCGCTCGGCCGGCCTTACTGGGCCTGATAGACGCCGATGGCGTGACGGGCCACGAAGTGACCCGGGCCGACTTCCACCAGAGGTTCGACCACCGGTTCCTCGCCCACCTTGCGCACTGGGCTGGGGATCTCGTCGACCAGCAGCGAACGCTCACGATGACGCCGCGACGGATCGGCAATCGGCACCGCCGCCATCAACTTCTTCGTGTAAGGATGCTGCGGGTTCTCGAAGATGGCCCGGCGCGGCCCGATCTCGACGATCTGGCCCAGATACATCACCGCCACCCGATGGCTGACGCGCTCGACCACGGCCATGTCATGCGAGATGAACAGGAAGGACACGCCCAGTTCGCGCTGCAGATCAAGCAGCAGATTGACGATCTGGGCCTGGATCGACACGTCCAGCGCGGACACCGACTCGTCGGCGATCACGACCTTGGGATTGAGCGCCAGGGCGCGCGCGATGCAGATGCGCTGACGCTGGCCACCCGAGAACTCATGCGGATAGCGGTCGATCATTTCGGGCATCAGGCCACACTTGTCCATCAACCAACGGACCCGCTCCTCGGCCTGCTTGCCGCGCGCAGCCTTGTGGATCAGCAAGGGCTCCATGATGGAATCGCCTACCGTCATGCGCGGGTCCAGCGAGGCGAAGGGATCCTGGAAAATGAACTGGATGTGCTGGCGCAGCGTCTGCATGGCAGCGCCGCGCAGCGCGCCGATATCCCGGCCCTCGAACTCGATGGTGCCGCCCTGGCTCTTGACCAGTTGCAGCAGCGAACGGCCCGTGGTGGTCTTGCCGCAGCCGGACTCGCCCACCAATGACAGGGTTTCGCCCGGATACAGATCAAAGCTCACTTTCTCGACCGCATGCACGCGCTTCTGCACTCCGCCGAACACACCGCCATGGATGTCGAATCGGGTCACGAGATCGCGCACGCGCAGCACCGGGCCATTGTCGCGGCGCACCGTGTCGGTCACCGGCTCGACCGGGGCATCGGCCACATCGGTCTTGCCCGCCACCCGCAGCAACGGGAAAGGCCGCGGCAGGTCGCTGCCTTCCATGGCGCCCAGGCGCGGCACGGCCGACAGCAAGGCGCGGGTATAGGCATGGCGCGGTTCGGCGAAAATCTCGTCGGCGCCGCCCTCTTCCACCTTGTCGCCGCGATACATGACCAGCACCCGGTCAGCCACTTCGGCCACCACCCCCATGTCATGGGTGATGAAAATCACGCCCATGTCCATCTCTTCCTGCAACTGGCGGATGAGCTGGAGGATCTGCGCCTGGATGGTGACATCCAGCGCGGTGGTGGGTTCGTCGGCGATCAGCAGCTGTGGCTTGCACGACAATGCCATGGCGATCATGACGCGCTGGCGCATCCCGCCTGACAGCTGGTGCGGATACCGGTCCAGAATGGAGCGGGCCTCGGGAATGCGCACCCGTTCAAGCATGCGCAGCGTCTCGGCACGTGCCTGGGCGGCATCCAGCCCCTGGTGCAGGCGCAGGGCTTCGGCAATCTGAAAGCCCGAGGTGAAACTCGGGTTCAGGGAGGTCATCGGCTCCTGGAAGATCATGGCGACGTCGGCGCCACGCACCTTCTCCAGTACCGGCTCGCGCGCCTGGGCCAGATCCAGCACTTCGCCGCTGCGCCGGCGCAGCAGCATATCGCCGGAGGCAATATGCCCGCCGCCATACTCGACCAGGCGCATCAGGGCCAGCGAGGTCACCGACTTGCCCGATCCGGACTCGCCCACGATAGCCAGCGTCTCGCCCCGGTTGACGTGGAACGACACATTGCGGACCGCCTCGACGGTGCGGGTGGGGGTTTTGAAGCGTACGGTCAGGTCCTGGACCTGAACAACGCGCTGCGTATCCATACTAGCCATGATGCTCTACTTGTCCTGACGCGGGTCCAGGGCGTCGCGCAGACCGTCGCCCAACAGGTTGAATCCCAGCACGGCCAGGAAAATGGCCGAGCCCGGGAAAATCGACATCCAGGGAGCCTGGGTCATGAAGTTCTTGGCCGTGTTCAGCATCGAGCCCCAGGAGGGATTGGGCGGTTGCAGGCCCAGGCCCAGGAACGACAGGCTGGCCTCGGCGATGATGGCCGTGGCGATGGTGATGGTCGCCTGCACGATCAGCGGGGGCATCACGTTGGGGAACACATGGCGCGCAATGATGCGCAGTGACGAGGCGCCCAGCGCGCGCGCACTCTGCACATAGTCTTCGCTGCGTACGGCCAGCACCTGCCCGCGCGTGATACGCACGAACTTGGGCGCGGCCGACACGCCGATGGCAATCATGGCGTTGATCAGGCTCGGGCCAAGAAACGCCGCCAGGGCGATCGCCAGGATCAGAAACGGGATCGCCAGCAGCGCCTCGGTGGCGCGCGAGATGATGCTGTCCGTCCAACCGCCGAAATAGCCGGCCGCCAGGCCGAAAGGCACGCCCACCACCAGGGCGATCAGCACGGATACCAGGCCGGCCATCAGGGAGGCACGCGCGCCATAGACCAGCCGGCTGAACACATCGCGGCCCAGCTCGTCGGTGCCCATCCAATAGGTCGCCGAGGGCGCCTTGCGGATGTTCATGAAGCTGGTCTGGAAAGGATCATGGTTGGCGATCAGGGGCGCAAACAGCGCCATCACCACGAACAGCAACACCACGGCCGCACCGACCAGGGCGACCTTGTTGCGTTTGAATTTGGCCCAGGCGCGATTGCCGGCGCGGGGCGGGACGGCGGTAGCGGTAGTGGCGCTCATGCGTGCCTCAGACGGGGATTGACCAGCACATACAGAACGTCGGCCAGCAGGTTCATGATGATGAAACCGACCGCCACGCAGAGCACGACGCCCTGCACGACGGCATAGTCGCGGTTGAACACCGCATCCACGATCAGCTTGCCGAAGCCTGGGATCGTGAAGACCTGTTCGGTCAGCACGGCACCGGCCAGCAGCTCGCCGAACAGCAGCGTCACCAGGGTGATGATGGGCATGAGGGCATTGCGCAAGGCGTGGCGCAGCACCACCATGCGGGCCGAGACGCCCTTGGCGCGCGCAGTACGCACGTAGTCGGCGCTCAAGGCCTCCAGCATGGCCGAACGGGTATGCCGCATCAGGTAGGCCGCAATCGCCGTCGACAACACAAAGGCCGGCATCAGCATGGTCTTGATGGACAACCAGAAATCATCGAAGGGCGAGACGTAGCCCGAGGCAGGCAGCAATTTCCACTGCACCGACACCACCATGATGAGGATGATGCCAAGCCAGAAGTTGGGGATCGACATGCCCGACAGCGCGGCCACGTTGACGCCGGCCTCCACCGCGGTGCCCTTGCGTACCGCGGCGATGATGCCCATCGGGATGCCGATCAGCATGGCCATCGCCATGGCCATCGCCGCCAATTGCAGGGTGACCGGCAGCTTCTGGCCGATCAGCGTCACCACCGGCACGTCGGTGCGCATGGACTTGCCCAGATCACCCTGCAGCACCTGGCCCATCCAGGCCACGTACTGCATGGGCAAGGGATCATTCAAATGATACTTGTCGCGCAGGTAGTCCAGGACGGCAGGGTCGCGTTCCTCGCCAGCCAGGGTCAGGACGGGGTCGCCTGGCAGAATTTTTTGCAGCATGAAGACGATGATCGACACCAATATCAGTGTCGGGATCGCCACAACGATGCGCCGCAGTATCAACTTGAGCATGATCGAAAGACCGGAAAAACAAAAAAGAAAGCGCCCCCAGGCGCGCCGGACGGACGCGGTCTCCTCGTTGTGGAGACCGCTCCGCCGCCGGTCTGACGGCAGCAAATCCGTCTGCCGGCACGGCGGCAGACGAAAGGGTTACTACTTGGCCAGCGTGACACCCTTCAGGCGGACCATGCCATCGGGATAGGCCGTGAAGCCCTGCACCTTCTTGCTCAGCACGAAGGGCCAGGGTTGATAGTACAGATAGAAGTTGTGGACGTCCTTCTGGCGCAGGGCCTGCGCCTTCTGGTAGAGCGCGCGGCGCGCCGTCTCGTCAGGCGTGACGCGGGCTTCATTGAGCAGGTTGTCGACTTCCGGGTTGCAGTAGCGCCCATCGTTCAGGGTGCCCTTGCAGGTGACGAACTGGTAGACGTTGCCGTCCGGATCGACCCGGCCCGACCAGCCGCGCATCAGCATCTCGAAGTTGCCGGCGCGCGCCTCGTTCAACAGCGCCGCATACTCGGTCGGACGCAGGCTGAGTTCGAAACCGGCCTCGGCGGCCATGGCCTGGATCATCTCGGCGATCGCCGAGGTGGTGGTGTTGTTGCCGAAGGCGAACTCGGCCTTGACCTTGTCCAAGCCGGCTTCCTTGAGCAGTTCGCGCGCCTTGGCCACGTCACGCTGGCTCGGCGGCACCTGCTTGTCATGGTAGGGGCTGGCCGGGGGGAACGGCTGGCCGGCCGGTTCGAAGATACCGCCGCCGACCACTTCGTTGATCACATTGCGATCCAGCGACAGCTCCAGCGCCTTGCGTACCCGGGCATCCTTGAAGGGGCTGCTCTCGGCGCGCGCACCATTGCCGACGTTGAAGAACACCTCCTGAAAGCCCAGGCCCGACACCGGCATGAACTGCACGCTGTTATCGTTCTTGACCTGCGGGGCATCCGAAGGATTCATGCGTTCCAGGATGTCCAGGCCGCCGGCTCGCAGGTTCGACAGGCGCACCGTGGTATCCGGGATCGGCAGGAACACCACGCGCGGGAAAGCGTAGCTGCCCGCGTCATAGTATTTGTCGAATTTCTTCAGCACGATGCGGTCGTTCTGCACCCGCTCGACAAACTCGTACGGACCCGAACAGACCGGCTTGCGACCCACTGCAGCCACATCCTCGGTAAAGGTCTTGGGCGAGAGCATCATGCCCGCCCGATCCGAGAGCTGGGCCACCAGCGTGGCATCGGGACGCTTCAGGTGCAGGACCAGCGTCTGGGCATCGGGGGCCTCGACGCGCTCGACCGACGCCAGCTCGCCTTTGCGCATGCTGTCCTGCAGCGACATGGCGCGCTCCAGGTTGGCCCGCGCTGCGGCGGCGTCGAACTTGCTGCCGTCATGGAAATAGGCATCGTCGCGCAGTTTGAAGGTCAGCGTCTTGTTGTCATCGCTCCAGGCCCAGGAGGTTGCCAGCTGCGGCACGAACTGCAGTTTTTCGTCCAGGTCCACCAGCTTGTCGCACAAGGAGGTGAAGACGATGCGGCCCACGTAAGTGCGGGCGCGGTGCGGATCCAGCACATCCGGATCTTCCTGCAGACCGATGCGCAGATCCTGCGCCATCGTCGAGGCGCCGGCCAGCGCCAGCGTCAAACCGCCCAGGGCCAGGCCCAGGGGTTTCCAGGTGTTCTTCTTCATGTCGCTCCCTCGGTGTGAATGCGGATCGGGACGGATCCGTCAGAAACCCACTGCCTGGCCATCGCGGCGCGCATCGCTTGCCGCCACGTAGCCCAGCTCGTTGTCGCTGCCATGCATGCGCCAGATGAACTGGCCGGCGCCAAAATCCATATACGGGTCATCGACCGACTTGAGCGAGTGCCCCATGGCCTTGAGCGCCTGTACCACCGCCGGATCCATGGTGGATTCCACATCCAGCGAAAAATCGCGGTTGACCTTCCAGCGCGGCGCGCAGCAGGCGGCCTGCGGGTTCTGGTGGTAGTCCAGCATGCGGATCACAGTCTGCAGATGGCCTTGCGGCTGCATGTCGCCGCCCATCACGCCAAAACTCATGACCGGCCGCCCGCCCTGGGTCAGGAAACCCGGGATGATGGTATGGAAGGGACGCTTGCCGCCTTCGACTACATTGGCCGACGTCGGATTGGTGGAGAAGCCCACGCCACGATTCTGCAGGCTGATGCCGGTGCCCGGCACCACCACGCCCGAGCCGAAGCCCATGTAGTTGGACTGGATGAAAGAAATCATCATGCCGTTCTCGTCGGCGGCAGTCAGGTAGATGGTGCCGCCGGCGGCCGGACGTCCCGGGCCGAACTGGGTCGCGCGGTCCAGCTGGATCAACTTGGCGCGGCTGGCCAGGTAGGCATCGTCCAGCATCTCGGTCGGCGTGACTTCCATGCTGCGCGGATCGGCCACATAACGGTACAGATCGGCGAACGCCAGCTTCATGGCTTCGATCTGGATATGCTGCGACTGGGCCGAATCCACCGGCATGCTGGCGAGATCGAACTGGCCGCAGATACCCAGCGCGATCAGCGCGGCAATGCCCTGTCCGTTGGGAGGGATCTCGTTCAGTTCAAAACCGCGATAGGCCTTGCTGATGGGCTCCACCCACTCCGGTCGGTAGTTGCGCAGATCTTCCAGCGTCAGCGCGGCATCGCCTTCCTTGGCGAAGGCCGCGATACGCTCGGCCAGTTCACCCTCGTAGAAATCACGCCCGCCGCTGGCGGCATTGCGTCGCAATGCATAGGCGGCGTCGGGGAAACGGAAATGCTCGCCCACGGCCGGCGCACGGCCATTGGGCATGAAGGCCTGGGCATAGCCCGGCTGATCGCGCAGCTCATCGGCGGCCGCCGCCCACTTGTGAGCCACGACCGGCGGCACGGCATAGCCGCGCTCGGCGATTTCGATGGCGGGCTCGAACAACTGCTCGAAAGGCAGCTTGCCGAAACGCTCATGCAAGGCCGACCAGCCCGCCACGGCACCCGGCACGGTCACCGTGTCCCAGCCCCGCTTGGGTTGCTTGGCCAGGCCATCAGGGCCCGTCCCGTACTTGCGCTTGAAGTACTCCACGCACCAGGCTGCCGGCGCGGTGCCCGAGGAATTCAGGCCATGCAGTTGCTGGCCATCCCAGAGAATGGCGAAACAGTCACTGCCCAGGCCGTTGGAAACCGGCTCGACCAGCACCATGGCGGCCGCGGCCGCGATGGCGGCATCCACTGCATTGCCGCCCTTGAGCAACATGCGCAGACCCGCCTGGGCGGCCAACGGATGCGAAGTCGACACCACATTGCGCGCAAACGTGGCGATGCGGTGGGACGGGTAAGGGTTGCTCCAATCGAACGATTTCATCAGGCACTCTCTGACTAGCGGATCTGGGATAGGACGGAACCCTCAAAAGTACTCTTGTGATCTAATTAAATCAATTTGATTTATTGATCCGTCATTAAAACTATTTTTGTCGATCGCACTCAGAAGGAACGCTTCCATGAGCACGCTGCGCTTTCTGCGTACCTTTCTTGCCGTCGCCCACCATGGCACATTCGCCGAAGCGGCCGAGCAGGTGGCCCTCACCCAGGCGGCCGTCAGCTTCCAGATGCGCGCCCTGGAGGCTGAGCTTGGCCGCGAACTGTTCGACCGCAGCGGCCGCCTGGCCCTGCTGAACGCCGCCGGACGCGACCTGGTGCCGGAGGTCAAGCAACTGCTGGAACAATATGAGCGTCTGAAAACCCCGCGCCACCTGCCCGACATGCTGGCCGGCTCGGTCTCGATCGGCACCATCGTGTCCTGCATGGGCACCCTGTCCAAGATCGTCACGCGGATGAAGCAGGAGCATCCCGGCCTGGATATCCGCCTGATCTCGGGCAAGGCCAGCGAACTGGCCGGACGGGTCGAAGCCGGCGAGCTGGACGCCGCCCTGGTGGTCGAGGCAGGACGCAAGAAAGCCTCCACTCGCTGGACCCCGCTGTATGAAGAGCCACTGGTCGTGCTGGCCCACCCCTGCGCCATCGGCACCCCCGATCCCTGCCAGGTGCTGCGCGCCAACCCTTTTCTGCGCTTTGACCGAAGCCAGCGCACCGGACTGCAGATCGACCGGGTCCTGCGTCGCCTCGATGTCAGTGTCAGCGAGTTCATGGAGCTCAATGCCATCGAAACGTTGGTCGAACTGGTTCGCCAGGAAGCCGGCGTCACGCTTTTGCCGCTGCTCAATGGCTCGAACTGGCTCACCAGCCACGACCTCCTGGTGCTGCCGTTGCCGGGCGAACCGTCGGCACGCACCATCGGCATGCTGGAGCGGCGCGACCATGCGCGCCAGCAAATCACCCAGGCCATCTGCGCCCAATGCGTGACGGGATTCCGCGCACGCCAGCCTGGGTTGCTTCCGAAACCTGCCCCCTGAGCCCCCGGCAGGTCCGATTCCCTTGGTCCGCTGGCAGACGGGAGCAGGCGGCGAGCTAAAAGTTGCGGTTGTTGGCCCACCCCATGTTGACGCTTCATGCCGCCCCGCCGCCCGTCGCTCCCGATCCTGCACAAACC
>JAEWJD010000061.1 GCA_023386765.1 Pseudomonadota bacterium
GGCCAAACCAGATCCACATAGCTGCCTCCGGAAAGTCGATTCCACAATTGTACGGACACTCGGACAGCGCAGCACGGCTTTCGCCTTCGCCTTGTGCAGCGGCCCGCCCCTGATCCGACCCTACCTAAAAAGAAACGGCAGGATCGCTCCTGCCGTTCTGGTGGCATGGGCGTTGCCGCCCATGCCGGCTGACATTGTCCGGCCTCAGTTCTTGGCCAGACGCTGCCAGGTGTCGACCACCGTATCCGGGTTCAGCGACATCGACAGAATGCCTTCGGCCTTGAGCCAATCGGCAAAGTCGGGATGATCGCTGGGGCCCTGACCGCAGATACCGACATACTTGCCTGCCGACAGGCAAGCCTGGATGGCGCGGCGCAGCATGAACTTGACCGCTTCGTCACGCTCGTCGAAGTCCGCGGCCAGCAATTCCATGCCGGAGTCGCGGTCCAGGCCCAGGGTCAGCTGGGTCATGTCGTTCGAGCCGATCGAGAAGCCGTCGAAGTACTCGAGGAACTGTTCGGCCAGAATGGCATTGGACGGCACTTCGCACATCATGACCAGACGCAGGCCGTTCTCGCCACGCTTCAGGCCATGGGCTTCCAGCAGTTCGACCACGCGCTTGGCCTGGCCGACCGTACGGACGAAGGGCACCATGATCTCGACGTTGGTCAGGCCCATTTCGTCGCGCACCTTCTTGAGGGCTTCGCATTCCATGCGGAAGCACTCGGCGAAGTCTTCGGCGATGTAGCGCGACGCGCCGCGGAAGCCCAGCATCGGGTTCTCTTCCTCGGGCTCATAGCGCGAACCACCGACCAGCTTGCGGTACTCGTTGGACTTGAAGTCCGACATACGCACGATGACCGGTTGCGGCCAGAAGGCCGCGCCGATGGTGGCTACGCCTTCGGCCAGCTTGTCGACGAAGAAGGCGCGCGGGCCGGCGTGGCCACGGGCAGCCGACTCGACAGCCTGCTTCAGTTCGGCGTCGACGTTCGGGTAGTCCAGCACGGCCTTCGGGTGAATGCCGATGTTGTTGTTGATGATGAACTCCAGGCGGGCCAGGCCCACGCCGGCGTTGGGGATCTGCGCGAAGTCAAAGGCCAGCTGCGGATTGCCCACGTTCATCATGATCTTGACGTCGATCGGGGGCATGGCGCCACGGCGCACTTCCTCGACTTCGGTTTCGATCAGGCCGTCATAGATGCGGCCTTCGTCGCCCTCGGCGCAGGACACCGTGACCGGTTGGCCTTCCTTGAGCACATCGGTGGCTTCACCGCAGCCGACCACGGCCGGGATGCCCAGCTCACGCGCGATGATGGCCGCGTGGCAGGTACGCCCGCCACGGTTGGTGACGATGGCCGAGGCACGCTTCATGACCGGCTCCCAGTTGGGGTCGGTCATGTCGGTGACCAGCACGTCGCCCGGCTGCACCTTGTCCATTTCGGACACGTCGCCCACGATGCGCACCGGGCCCGAGCCGATCTTCTGGCCGATGGCACGGCCGGTGATCACCACCTCGCCGGTGGCCTTCAGGCGGTAGCGCAATTGCACGTCGTTGCTCGACTGCTGCGACTTCACGGTTTCCGGACGCGCCTGCAGGATGTAGATCTTGCCGTCGATGCCGTCGCGGCCCCACTCGATGTCCATCGGGCGCTGGTAGTGCTTCTCGATGATGACGGCGTAGCGGGCCAGTTCGATGATTTCTTCGTCGGTGAGCGAGTAGCGATTGCGCTCGGACACGGGCACGTCGACCGTGCGCACGGCGCGGCCTTCCGGACGCTCCGGATCGAATTCCATCTTGATCAGCTTGGAACCGATGCGACGGCTCAGGATCGGGTAGTGACCACGCTCCAGCGCGCCCCTGAAGACATAGAACTCATCCGGGTTGACGGCGCCCTGCACGACGGTTTCGCCCAGGCCATACGACGAGGTGATGAACACGACCTCCTCGAAACCCGACTCCGTGTCGATGGTGAACATCACGCCGGCGCTGCCCTTGTCGGAACGCACCATGCGCTGCACGCCGGCCGACAAGGCGACTTCGGCGTGGGCATAGCCCTTGTGCACGCGATAGGAAATGGCGCGGTCGTTGTAGAGCGAGGCGAACACGTGGCGGATCTTGTCCAGCACATCATCGATGCCAACCACGTTCAGGAAGGTTTCCTGCTGGCCGGCGAACGAAGCATCGGGCAAGTCTTCGGCGGTGGCCGACGAACGCACGGCAAACGAACCCTTGCCATCGGCGTCCAGCTTGGCGAAGGCTTCGCGGATGGAGTCCTCGAACTTGGCCGAGAACGGGGCATCGACGATCCATTGGCGGATCTCGGCACCGGCGGCAGCCAGTTCACGCACGTCTTCGGGGTTGAGCGTCGCCAGGCGATCGGCGATGCGCTTGTCCAGGCCCGAGGCGGTCAGAAAATCGCGGAAGGCTTCTGCAGTCGTGGCAAAGCCGCCCGGAACGCGGACGCCCGCGCCGGACAGCTGACTGATCATTTCACCTAGCGATGCGTTCTTACCCCCTACCGAGTCCACGTCCGTCATGCGGAGCTGCTCGAAACTAACCACATACGACATTGAAGTCACCTTTTACAATGGAAGAAAGCGAGTTTGGTCAGAACAGAAAACCTGTGCTGGCCAAACTGGCCTCGGCGCCCTTGGGGTGACTCTTTTTCAGGGCTGTGATTGTACCCGTTCGGGTCCTCTCCGGCCTGTCCATGGTTGGAATTTTTTACATATGAGCACTAGCCCGATCGTCCGCACTGTTTATATCGTCTCCGATAGTACCGGCATCACCGCCGAAACCTTCAGCCAATCGGTACTTTCGCAATTCGACCAGGTCGAGTTCAAGCCTATCCGGCTGCCCTACATCGACACCCTCCAGAAAGCCGAGGATACCGCGGCGCGCATTAACCGCAACGCCGAGGAAACCGGCGTGCCGCCGATCGTCTTCAGTACCCTGGTACACCCCGAGATCCTGGCCCGCGTGCGCCAGGCCAACGGTATCTTCCTGGATCTGTTCGGCACTTTCGTCAGCCATATCGAACAGGCGCTGGGCCAGAAATCCAGCCATTCCATCGGCCGCTCGCACATGGCGGTGGACTCGGAGCGCTACCGCACCCGCATCGACGCCATCAACTTCAGCCTGGCCCACGACGACGGCCAGTTCATCAACCAGCTCGACCAGGCCGAGGTCATCCTGGTGGGTGTGTCGCGTTGCGGAAAAACCCCCACCAGCCTCTATCTGGCCATGCAATACGCCATCAAGGCGGCCAATTTCCCGCTCACGCCCGATGACTTCGAGCGCGGCACCCTGCCCAAAACCATCGCTCCCTACCGCGACAAACTGTTCGGCCTGTCGATCCAGCCCGAACGCCTGGCCGAGGTGCGCAACGAGCGCCGCCCCAACAGCAGCTACGCCAAACTGGAGCAATGCCGCTACGAAGTGGCCGAGGCAGAACGCATGATGCGCCGCGAAGGCATCCCGTGGCTGTCCACCACCACCAAGTCGATCGAGGAAATCGCCACCACCGTGCTGCAGGAAGTGGGGCTGGATCTGTAAGCCATACAGCCCCCGTTCAGGGGGCCGTCATGCGCTGGCGGCGTTGTTCGAACAGACAGATCGCCGCCGCCGCCCCCACATTGAGTGACTCGACCGCCTGCGCATCATGCGGGATGTGCAGGCGCCATTGCGCACGCGCCTGCAATGCGGCGTCAACGCCCTGCCCTTCATGGCCGAACACCCAGGCCAATGCCGCCGGCAGGGGCGCGCCATACAGGCTTTGAGCATGCTCCAGGGTGGTCACCGCCAACGGCACCGCCAGACGGTCAGCCAAGGCCAGCAGATCGACCTGCTCATGCACCGTCAGGGCGAAATGCGCGCCCTGCCCGCTGCGCAGCACCTTCGGCGACCAGGCCGACGCACTGCCGGGCGCCAGATACACCGAACCGATGCCGGCCGCCGCGCAGGTGCGCAGCAAGGTACCGACATTGCCGGGATCCTGGATACGGTCGATCAGCACGCAATTGTCTTCGATGCGTGCAGGCAGCGCCGCCACCGGCGGTTGCACCACGAAAGCCACGCCTTGATCGGCTTCGACGCTGCCCAGGCCACGCATCAGGCGCGGCTCCAGCGCCAGGCAACGCGCTTCGGGCACCTGGGCCGCCAGGGCAGCCAGTTCAGGGTGATCCAGGCGCGCCGCATCAAACACCGCCTGATCGGGCGCGCCATGGCGCTGCAACCAGGCCTGACACAGATGCACGCCTTCCAGCAACACCGCCTGCCCGCGCCGGCCGGCCTGCTCGGCCAGCCGGTACAAGGCCTTGACGGCAGGATTGTCTCGCGAGGAAATCAGTTTCATGCGGCCTGGCCAAAGGCTTTGATGGGCGCGAAGCTGCGCCGGTGCTCGGGGCACGGCCCATGTTCGCGCAGACGACTCAGATGCAAGGCCGTGCCATAGCCCTTGTGCTGGTCAAAGGCATATTGGGGATACTCGGCATGCAGGCGCAGCAGATCGGCATCACGCGCCGTCTTGGCCAGGATGGAGGCCGCCGAGATCGCCGGCACCTTCGCATCGCCCTTGATGACGGTCTGTACCGTACAGGCCAGATGCGGTGCCTGGTTGCCATCGACCAGCGCCACCCTGGGCGCCTGCGCCAGGCCCTGCACCGCGCGCTGCATGGCCAGCATGGTGGCGCGCAGGATATTCATGCTGTCGATTTCCTCGACACTGGCGCTGGCGATACACCAGCTGAGCGCATGGGTCTTGATTTCGGCAGCCAGCGCCTCGCGCGTTTCGGCCTTCAGGGCCTTGGAATCGGCCAGGCCGGCGATCGGCCGCGACGGGTCGAGAATCACAGCCGCCGCATACACGGCGCCGGCCAGCGGCCCGCGGCCTGCCTCGTCGACGCCGGCCACATCCGTGCCGGCTGGAATGATCTCGCCGAACAGGTCAGCCTGCTCCATGTGCCACCTCCAGGATGGCTTGCGCGGCCAGGGTCGGCGTATCGCGCAGCAGCTCCTGGTGCAAGGCCGTGAAGCGTGCCTCGATGCGGGCAGCGCCAGCCTCGTCGGTCAGCGATGTCCAGCAGGCTTCGGCCAGCTTCTCGGGCGTGGCGTCGTCCTGCAGCAGCTCGGGGACGGCAAAGTCCTTGAGCAGCACGTTGGGCAGCCCCACCCAGGGCAGATAAGGCCGTTGCTGGCCGGATTTCCAGGCCATGATGCGCCGCATCCAGGGCGACAGCACATAGGAAATCACCATGGGGCGCTTGAACAACGCCGTTTCGAGCGTTGCGGTACCGCTGGCAACCAGTACGGCATCGGCGGCTTCCATGACGCTCCAGGCCACGGGCGTGCCACCCGGCTCCTGCTCGGCAGTGACACAACGCAGGCCCGGCACCGGGTGCTGTGCCAGGATCTGCTCGAACTCGGCCTTGCGCTGCGCGTTGACCATGGGCACCACGCAACGCAGCGCCGGATCGCGCTGGCGCAGCAGCGCCGCCGCCTGCAGAAAGCGCGGCGCCAGAATACGGATTTCAGAGGAACGGCTGCCCGGCAGGATGGCCAGCACCCGTTCATCGGGCTCGAGACCGAGCCGACGGCGCGCCGCCGCGCGATCCGGCTGCATCGGAATAACGCCAGCCAGCGGATGGCCGACATAGGTCACCGGGATCCCTTCCTTGCGGTAGATCTCCTCCTCGAAGGGGAAAAGCACCAGCATGTGGGACACCGCTGCACGGATCTTGTGGATGCGCTCGTAGCGCCAGGCCCAGATCGACGGCCCCACGAAATGCACCGTCGGAATGCCGGCCTGCCGCATCTGCAGCTCCAGCCGCAGATTGAAGTCCGGCGCGTCGATGCCCACGAAGGCTGCCGGGCGCTCGGAAAGGAAGCGGTCGCGGGTATTGCGATAGATGGACAGCAGGCTGGGCAGGCGCTTGAGCGCATCGACATAGCCGAACACGCTCAGCGCATGCATCGGATGCCAGGCCTCGAAACCGCGCGCCTGCATCTGCGGCCCGCCGATACCGGCGGTACGCAAATCGGTGGCGCTTGCCTGCAGACCGCCGATGATGCGTCCGGCCAGCAGATCACCCGAGGGCTCGCCGGCCACCATCCCGATGGATAGCGTCATGGGCGGATGATGCCTCGGTTGGAGGCGTCCAGGAAATCAAGCAGGACCTGCAGCGGCGCAGCCACCTCCGGCTCGCGCTGCTGGCGCTCGCGCAGCGCTTCACGCGCCTGGTCCAGCGTCAGCCCGCGGCGATAGAGGATCTTGTAGGCCTCGCGCAGCGCCGACAGACTTTCCGGCGAAAAGCCCCGGCGCTTGAGCCCTTCGACGTTGACGCCGACCGGGCGGCAGGGATTGCCCGCGCTCAGCATGAACGGCGGCGCGTCCTGCATCAGCGAGCTGTTGCCACCCGTCATGCTGTGCGCACCGATCTTGGAGAACTGATGCACGCCGGTCAGGCCGCCCACGATGGCAAAATCGCCCACGTGGACGTGGCCGCCCAACTGCACGGCATTGGCCAGGATGGTGTTGCTGGCGATATGGCAGTCATGTGCGATGTGCACATAGGCCATGATCCAGTTGTCGTCACCTACCGTGGTGGCGCCGCCGTCCTGGACCGTGCCGGTATTGAATGTCGTGAATTCACGTACGGTGTTGCGATCGCCGATCACCAGTCGGGTGGGCTCACCGGCGTACTTCTTGTCCTGCGGCATGCCGCCAATGGAGCAGAAACGGTAGAACCGATTATCGCGACCGATGGTCGTCACGCCATCGATGACACAATGCGGGCCGATTTCGGTACCCGCAGCGATCGTCACGTCCGGCCCCACCACACTGTAAGGCCCGATAATGGCTGAGCTATCGATACGGGCGGCCGGATCAACGACTGCGGTGGGATGGATGTTTACGGACATTTACGCTTCCAGGCTGCGAACGGCGCACATGAGCTTGGCCTCGGCCACCAACTGGCCATCGACCAGGGCGCGGCCCTGATACTTGCAGATCGTGCGGCTCAGGCGCTCCGCCTCGACTTCGATGCGCAATTGGTCGCCCGGCACCACCGGACGGCGGAAACGCGCACCGTCGATACCCACCAGATAATACGCCGTCTTGCTGCCTTCGCATTTCAGGCCGCCATTTTCATCCGTGAACGAAAACAGCGCCGACGCCTGTGCCATGGCTTCGACGATCAGGACGCCGGGCATGACCGGATGATGCGGAAAATGGCCGGTAAAAAACGGTTCGTTGATGGAAACGTTCTTGATGGCAACGATGGATTTTCCCGGCACCATTTCCAGCACGCGGTCGATCAGCAGCATCGGATAACGATGCGGCAGACGCTCCATAATCCCCTTGATATCGAGTTCCATGACTTTCGTTCCTGCAGTTTTAAGATGGCGCAAGGCGC
>JAEWJD010000083.1 GCA_023386765.1 Pseudomonadota bacterium
GCATGCACCAGCGCATCACAGGTCGCCAGCGCCTCGAACTTGTTCGGCGCGGTGACAAACGGCTGTCCGGTGATGGTCGCCAGCTCTTCAGCCACCCGTACAGCATATTGAGGATGGGTATTGAGCCCGGTGCCCACGGCGGTGCCGCCCAGCGCCAGCTCCGCCAGGTGCGGCAGGCTGTGGTCGATATGGCGCAGGTTGTGCTCGAGCATCGCCACCCAGCCGGAGATCTCCTGGCCAAGGGTCAGAGGCGTGGCATCCTGCAGGTGGGTACGGCCAATTTTGACGATATCGCTAAAGGCGTGAGCTTTGGTATCAAGAGTGCGTTTCAGCACGTTCAGCTGGGGGATAAGTTGCTCGCGCAGGGCGATCAGTGCCGCCACGTGCATCGCCGTCGGGAAGACGTCATTGGAGCTTTGACTTTTGTTGACGTCGTCGTTGGGGTGGATCTTGCGCTCCATGCCGCGCACGCCGCCGAGCAGCTCGCTGCCGCGGTTCGCCAGCACCTCGTTCATGTTCATGTTGCTCTGGGTGCCCGACCCCGTCTGCCAGACCGACAGGGGGAATTCGTCGGGCCACTTTCCGGCGATGACCTCGTCGGCGGCGGCGATGATGCCCTTGGCCACCTCCGGGTCCAGTTCGCCCAGTTCGGCATTGACCTGGGCGGCGGCGCGCTTGAGCTGAGCCATCGCGGTGACCAGCGGCACAGGCATCCTTTCGGTGGAAATGGCGAAGAAATGCAGCGAACGCTGCGTCTGCGCGCCCCACAGATGATCGGCGGGCACATCGATGGGGCCGAAAGTATCTTTTTCGGTGCGGGTCTTCATGGTCACGGCTCCGTAACGGCAACGATGCCCTTCGAGCCAGGAGGGCTCAAACGGCAATGAGAATCACTACTAACCCGAAAGCGTAGCAGAAAGCCGCCGCTTTCTATAATCCAGCTTATCGATTGTTTTACCACCGGCCCGCCGCTCATGTCCGAACCCCTTGCCCAGCTCGATCTGCATCTGCCTGACGAACACGCCACCGATGCGTTGGCGGCTCAACTGGCCCCCCTGCTGGATGGCCATAGCGGTCCGGCCGGGGGCCGGATCCACCTGCGCGGCGACCTGGGCGCGGGCAAAACCGCCTTCACCCGGGCACTGTTGCGCGCCAGCGGCGTAGGGGGACGAATCAAGAGCCCAACCTACGCGCTGCTTGAAAGCTATAAAGTTTCTAACTTATACTTCTATCACTTTGATTTTTATAGACTTAGCGATCCGCGCGAATGGTTGGACGCCGGTTTCCGTGATTTACTGCGTGACGACGCGGTCATTCTCATCGAATGGCCGGAGCGGGCAGGGACACTTCTGCCCCCGCCAGATCTGGAAATCTGCCTCATCCATACCGACCCTGGACGCGACGCAACGTTGATTGCCCATACTGCCAGAGGACAAACATGGTTAAACGCGATTGTCCCTCCGACAGCGGCGCGCCCCTCGCGCCGCGTGCCGCCACGCGCCGACGCCTGATCAGCGTCGCAGCCACGCTGCTCGTTCTGCCCGTGATCCCGCGCCTGGCGCAGGCAGCGAGCATTCTGGCGGTGCGGACCTGGCCGGCCGATGAATACACCCGGGTCACGCTCGAACTCGATCGGGAACTCAAAGCCGAGCATTTCACCCTCGAAGCGCCGCACCGCCTGGTGGTGGATATCGAGGGTCTGACCACCAATGCCGCCCTGAACGAACTGATCGGCAAGGTGCGCCCCGACGATCCCTACATCCAGGGGCTGCGCGTGGCGCAGAACCGGCCCAATGTGGTGCGGCTGGTGTTCGACCTGAAACAGGCTGTCGCACCTCAGCTCTTCACCCTCAAGCCGGTGGGTGATTATCAGTACCGTATGGTGCTGGACCTGTATCCCAAGGTGGCTCAGGATCCGCTGGTCGCTATCCTGAACAAATCCGGCGGTGCTGACGTCGATGATCCGCTGGCCCGCGTGCTGGATGAGATTTCGCGCAACCAGCCCGCGCCCGCGCCGGCGCCGCTGGCACGTGGTCAGCAGCCGGCTCCGGTGCTGCCCACGCCGGCGCCCAAGCCCTCTACGCCTGCGCCCGGGCGCGGGCGTCGCCGCATGCTGACCATCGCCCTCGATCCGGGGCATGGCGGCGAGGATCCGGGTGCCATCGGCGCCTCGGGCCTGCGCGAGAAAGATGTGGTGCTGCGCATCGCACGGCGTCTGAAAGCGCTGATCGACGCGCAGCCGGCCATGCGCGCCTATCTGACGCGCGATGACGATTATTTCGTGCCTTTGCATGTGCGGGTCCAGAAGGCACGCCGGGTGCGTGCCGATCTGTTCATCTCCATTCACGCGGATGCCTGGATCAAGCCCAGCGCCAATGGCTCGTCGGTGTTTGCGCTGTCCGAGCGCGGCGCCTCCAGCACCCAGGCGCGCTGGATGGCCGACAAGGAAAACGCGGCCGACCTGATCGGCGGCGTCAACCTGGGCAGCCACGACCGCCAGGTCGCCAAGGTGCTGCTGGATCTGTCGACCACCGCGCAGATCAATGATTCGCTCAAGGTCGGCACGGCCTTCCTGGACGAAATCAAGAAGATCAACCGGTTGCACAAGAATCGGGTCGAGCAGGCCGGCTTTGCGGTCCTCAAGGCGCCCGATATCCCGTCCATCCTGGTCGAGACGGCCTTCATCAGCAACCCGCAGGAAGAGGCACGGCTGCGCAGCACGGCGCACCAGGACAAACTGGCCCAGGCCATGCTGACCGGCATCCAGCGCTACTTCACGGCCAACCCGCCGCTGGCCCGCCTGGGCGACGTCAGCTGAGCCAGGGGCCGCCAGCCCGGAGTACGAAAAACGGCCCGCGCCCCCTTGCCGCGGGGCGCGCGGGCCGTTTGCATCGGGCGTGCGTCAGTGATCCAGGTCGCGGCACTGCTGCCGCAGGCGCTCGATGAAGTCGTGGCACAGCGCGGGCAGGGGGTCGCGGCTGCGGGTCAGCAGCGCGATGGGCACGCGCAGGGCTGGCTCCAGGGGGCGCAGGCTCATGCCGGGGCGCAGCATCACGCGTGCCGTGATGGCATCCACGATGGCCTGGCCGCAGCCGGCCTCGACCAGGGCGCAGGCCACGTAGTGGGTCTGTACCTGGATGGCCACCGGCAGCGACAGGTCCTGGGCGTCCAGCGCCATCTGCAATGCTGCGCCCGAGGCGTCGCGCGCATCCAGCACGATGAGGGTGTCGTTGCTCAGCGCTTCCAGGCCGATCGGCCCTTGGCCGGGTTCGCGGCTCAGGTGCACCAGCTGGGTATGGCCGAGATCGCTGCGTGTCAGGCCCGGCAGGTCTTCGCCCGTGTCGAACGTGATGGCCAGATCGAGTTCGCGCGCCAGCAGCCCCTGCAGCAGTTCGGCGCGATGGTAGGTATGAATGTCGAAGGTCAGGCCAGGGTGATCCTCGCGGCTGGCGCGCACCACGGCGGGCAGCAGTCCCAGACCCAGAGCTGGCGCACAGCCGACCCGCAGGTGCCCGTGGGGGTTCTCGCGCAGCGAGGCTGCCAGGCGGCGTACGCTGTTGATGTTCTGGCTGACGCGGCCGACCTCGGGGGCCAGGATCTCGGCTTCGCGCGTGGCGATGAGCCTGCCCTTGATGCGCTCGAAGAGCTTGAAGCCCAGTTGGGCTTCGGCATGGGCCAGCAGCTTGCTGGCGGCGGGCTGCGAGATATGCAGGGCGGCGGCAGCCTCCGTGAGCGAACCGGTGCGGCGGATGGCTTCGAAAATCTCGATGTGGCGCAGGCGCATGGCAGACACGGGAAGCAAATGATGGATTCTATGCCGGAATGCGCCGGGTCCTGTGCCAGTGCCGGCAGGTCGGCGGGATAAGATGGGCGCTCGTTCGATTCTTGGCGGGGGCATCATGGCGTTTTTCTCTTTCCTGCTGGCCGCCCGGCGTGCCTGGGCAAGCGGCCTGACGGCTGCGCTGGTGCTGGCCGGCGCACCCGCCCTGGCGCAGGACCCCAACCCTGAAGCCGGCAGCGGCTATCAGGCCAAGCCGCTGGCACTGGCACAGCGCTACATGATCGCCACCGCCAATCCACTGGCCAGCCAGGCCGGCGAGGCCATCCTGGCGCGCGGCGGCAGCGCCGTCGATGCCGTGATCGCAGCCCAGCTGGTGCTGAACCTGGTCGAGCCGCAATCGTCCGGTCTTGGCGGCGGGGCCTTCATGCTCCATTACGACGCCGCCGACCACGGCCTGGTCGTCTACGACAGCCGCGAAACCGCACCGGCTGCCGCCAGGCCGCAACGTTTCCAGCAGGCGGGCCAACCGGTCGCCTTCCGGCAGGCGGTCAACAATGGCCTGTCGGTGGCCACGCCAGGGCTGCTGCGCGGTTTGGCGCTGGCGCATGCCGATCATGGCCGCCTGCCCTGGGCGGCGCTTTTCACGCCTGCCATTACGCTGGCGGAGACGGGATTCGCCGTCTCGCCGCGGCTGCATGCCATGATCACCGCGACCCCCGAGTTGGCCCGTCAACCGGCCGCTGCCGCGTATTTCTACGACCCCCACGGGCAGCCCTGGCCGGTCGGGCATAGGCTGCGCAATCCGGTCTTCGGCGAGCTGCTCAGGCAGATCGCCGAAGGCGGCCCGGACGTGTTCTATCAGGGGGCCGTGGCGCGCGATATCGTCGCGGCGGTTGCCGCGCATCCGCAGCCGGGCGATCTCAGCCTGGCGGACCTGGCCGGCTACCGCGCCGAACGCCGGGAACCGCTCTGCGGCCGTTACCGTGCCTATCTGCTTTGCGGCGCCCCGCCACCCAGCAGCGGCGCGTTGGCGGTATTGCAGATCCTCGGCCAACTGGAGGCCTATCCCTACCTGGGCGATCCGACGTCATTGCGTGCGGTTCACGGTTTTGCCGAGAGCGGCCGGCTGGCGTTTGCGGACCGCGATTTCTACGTGGCCGATCCCCGCTATGTCGAGGTGCCGGTGGCGGACCTGCTGGCGCCGGCCTACCTGCGCCAGCGCGGCGCCCAGATCGACCCGGCGCGCAGCATGGGCCGCGCCGAGCCGGGCGACCCGGCACGCCTGAGGGGGCAGCGGGGCGCCGGCGCAGCCCTCGACCTGCCCTCGACCACCCAGCTGGTGGCTGTGGATGCCCAGGGCAATGTGGTTTCCATGACGTCCACCATCGAATCGGCCTTCGGCAGCAAGATCATGGTGCGCGGCTTCCTGCTCAACAATGAAATGACCGATTTCTCGCTGCGCGATCGCGATGCGCAAGGCCGCCTGGTAGCCAACCGGATCGAGCCGGGCAAGCGTCCGCGCAGTTCCATGGCGCCCATGATCGTGTTCCAGTCGGGGCGGCCCTGGCTGGCGCTGGGTTCTCCTGGCGGCAGCGCCATCATCAACTACGTGGCCAAGACGCTGGTCGGCGTGATCGATGGCGGTCTGGACATCCAGCAGGCCATCTCGCTGCCCAATCAGGGCAGCCGCAACGGCCCGACCGAGCTGGAGCGCGGCAGCGCCCTGCAGGCGCTGGTGCCCGGTCTGCAGGCGATGGGCCATGACGTGAAATTGCAGGAATTTCCCAGCGGCCTGCAGGGCATCATGATGCGCCACGGCCGCCTGGAGGGCGGGGCCGATCCACGCCGCGAAGGCGTGGCCCTGGGGCGTTGAGGCAGGCGGCCGGTTGCTGCCGGCCGCAGGCAGGATCAGTCGATCGAGATCGCCGCTTCGCGGATGACCTTGCCCCACTTGTCGACCTCGGCTTCGATGAACTGCTGCAGTCCTTCCGGGCTGCGGTCGCTGGCCTTCACGATGCCTTGGCGGGTCAGGGTTTCACTCACGGCGGGCGCATCCATGGCCTTGATGAAGGCCTTGTTCAGGCGCTCGACGACCTCGGGAGGCGTGTTCTTGGGGGCTACGATGCCGAAGAACACGCTGACGTCGTAGCCGGGCAGGCCTTGTTCGGACAGGGTGGGCAGGTCGGGCAGCGACGCCGAGCGTTCGGCGCTGGCCAGCCCGATGGGGCGCAGCTTGCCGGACTCCACGAAAGGCAACGCGGTCAGGATGTCGGTAAACGACATCGACACCTGACCGCCCACCAGGTCATTGAGCGCCGGGCCAGTCCCCTTGTAGGGGATGTGCAGCAACTGCGTGTCGGCCATGCGATTGAACAGCACGCCTGCCAGGTGCGATGACGCGCCGTTGCCCGAGGACGCGTAACTGAGCGAATCGGGTTTCTTCTGTGCTTCGGTGATCAGCTCCTGCACATTGTTGGCGGGGACCGACGGATGCACCACCAGGATGTTGGGCAGGTGGCCGATGCGGGTGATGGGCGTGAAGCTGGTGCGTGGGTCGTAGCCCTGGTCTTTGTAGAGACTGACGTTGATGGCCAGCGGGCCGGACGTGCCGAACAGCAGCGTATAGCCATCGGGTTTGGCGCGCGCCACGTACTCCGAACCGATGTTGCCGCCGGCGCCGCCCCGATTCTCCACCACCACGGTTTGTCCGAGTTCGTCCTTGAGGCCTTCGGCCAGGCGGCGGGCCATGGCGTCGGTCGGACCGCCGGGCGGGAACGGCACCACTAGCGTGACGGGTTTGTCCGGAAAAGCCGCCTGCGCGGCGGCGCCCAGCAGGCTGACGCCCAGCGTGGTGGCCAGGCCGAGACGGCGCAGGCCGGTGAGAAAGGGTGAGGGCATGGTTGTCTCCGTTGTTGTACAACCCGCAGCGGATCGAGCCGCCGCGTGGTTTTCAAAGTCAGGCTTGTGCCTGAATGACGCGCAGGTTGCGCGCATCGTCATCGTCTTCGGCGGCGCACGGATCGCGTGGCAGCAGACGGTGGCGCAGGACCTGGTCGGCCAGCAGGTTGCGGCCGGCCAGGGTATCTGTTTTGGCTTCCCAGCGCATGGCGGCCAGGGATACGACGTGATAGAGCGCCGAGGCCGCCTGACGCGCCAGCTCGTCGCGTTGATCCTCGGCAGCGCGCGCGGCCAGTGCAAAGGCGGCGTCGATGGCGCGCTGCTGGGCATCGGCCAGCTCGGCCGAGCAGGGTTGGCCCCCGGCCAGCAGTGACTCGACATGCTCGCGCAAGGCCGGCAGGGCGGCTTCGCGGCGGATGGCACGCAGCACGTCCAGGGCGACGATATTGCTGGTGCCTTCCCAGATCGAGCCCAGGTGGGCATCGCGCATCAGGCGCGGCTCGACCCATTCTTCGATATAGCCACAGCCGCCGCGGACTTCCATTGCGTCGCCGGTGACCTTGCGAGCATCGCGGCAGGCACGAAACTTGATCAGTGGCGTGAGGATGCGCGCCAGGGCGGGGGAGGCCTGGCCGGCTTCGGCCAGGGCCAGCGCCTGGGCGGTCTGGTACATGAGGCTGCGGGCCTGCTCGGTCCAGAGCATCATCTTGGCCAACTGCCGGCGCATGAGCGGCATGTCGATCAGCGCGCGGCCGAAGGCGCGTCGCTCGCGTGCCACGAACAGCGCTTCGGCAAGGGCGCGGCGCATCAGGCCGGCCGCCCGCATCCCGTTGGACAGGCGCGAGTTGTTGATCATGTCGGCCATCTGCTTGAAGCCCTTGCCCCGCTCGCCGATCAGCCAGGCGCGCGCGCCTTCCAGGCGGATCTCGCCGCTGGCCATGGAGCGCGTGCCCAGCTTGTCTTTCAGGCGCAGGATGCGATAGGTGTTGAGGCTGCCATCGGGCAATTCGCGCGGCAGCAGGAACAACGACACGCCCTTCAGGCCGGGATCGTCCTCGCTGCGCGCCAACACCATGGCGAAGCCGGCGTCGGGGTTGGAGCAGAACCATTTGTCGCCGCTCAGACGCCACATGCCGTCTTCGCCCGCTTCGGCTTCGGTGGCGGTGGCGCTCACGTCGGAACCGGCGCCTTGTTCGGTCATGAACATGGCGCCTTGGCGCAGCGTGTCGAAATCGAGGCTGGTCACCTGCGGCACGACCTGGTCGACCAGGGCCGGATCACCGTAGCGCTTGAGCGTGCGGGCCAGCGAATCGGTCATGCTGACCGGACAGCACAGGCCGAATTCGGCCTGCACGAAAAGATGGCTCAGGGCGTACTTGGCGGCGGCCGGCATCGGCTCGTGCCAGCCCAGCACGCCACCGCGATGCGACAGCGCCGCCAGTCCGAACTCGCTGTAGGCCAGCCGCTCGAGTTCGACATAGGCGGGATGCTTTTCAATGCGCGATTCATCCACCCCGCTGCGATGCCGCACCGACAGGGTCGGGGCATGGTGGTCCGCGACCATCGCCAGCTCGTCCATCGTTCCGCCAGCCAGCGCACCAAGCCGGCTCAGGTGCGGCTGCAGGTGGGCAAAGAGCGCTTGGGGCAGATACCGCGCCGCCATGGGGGCGGCGTAGGGATCGGTGTCAAAGAGGTTCTGGCCCCGGGAGTCGGGGACGGCGGTGATGGTTTGCATGGCGATTCCCTCCAGCATGAATGCGCGTCCATCTTCCTACCTCTTATCTATTCGATAAAATACTGTTTTAATGTTGAACTATTCAAATTAAATATAAATATACGCATGGAACTCCGTCTGCTGCGCTATTTCATTGCCGTAGCCGAAGAGCGGCATTTCAGTCGGGCGGCGCAGCGCCTGCATATCTCCCAGCCGCCGCTGTCGTATGCCATTCGGCAACTGGAAGACCAGCTCGGCGTGCGTCTGCTGGAGCGCAGCAGCCGCCACGTTGCGCTGACTCCGGCAGGTCAGGTGCTGTACGGCCAGGCGCTGGCCTTGCTGCGTCAGGCTGAAGAGGTCGGCCTGCTGGTGCAGCGGGTCGACGCCGGGCTGCAGGGGCGTTGCCGCATCGGCTTCGTGGGCTCGATGCTGTATCGCGGGCTGCCCGATGTGCTGGCCGCCTTGCGTGCGGCGATGCCCGGTGTGGAACAGGTGCTGCAGGAGTTGAATTCCAATGATCAGATCGAGGCGTTGCGGCGCGGCGAGCTGGATCTGGGTTTCGTGCACGCCAACCCCTTGCCGCCCGAGGTACGCGGCTTGGACCTGATGGCCGAGCCCTTCGTGGTCTGCCTGCCGCAATCGCATCCCATGGCCGGACGGCGCAAGGTCGATCTGCGTGAGCTGGCCAAGGAAGACTTCATTTTCTTTGCCCGCGAGGCCTCGCCCAGCTATTACGAGACCGTGCTCTCGCTGTGCGTGGGGGCGGGTTTCTATCCGGCGGTGCGCCATGAAGTGCGGCACTGGCTGAGCGTGTGCGCGCTGGTGTCGCAGGGGCTGGGCGTGTCGATCGTGCCGGCCTGCATGATGCGCAGCCGCCTGGCCGGTACGCGTTTTCTCAATTTTGATCACGAGGCGCGTTCGCGCAGCCAACTCATCTGGCCCGCCCAGCAGGCGACGCCGCTGGCGGCCCGCACGCTGGAAATCGTACGCCGCCATTTCGCCTCGCTGGGTATCGGCGCAGACGCCGAAGCCGGGTAGACGGCTCAGAACTGGGCTTGCAGGGCCAGGAAGATGCCGCCGTCGGCCTGATAACCGACGTTGCTGCCGATGATCTTCGGCCAGTAAAGCTGCAGCCGGTTCTGGCCGATGGCCAGGTTCACGCCCAGGGTCAGGCTGTTGAGGTAGCGGCCGTCGGCACGCCCGTGGTCCAGGCCCACAAAGGGCGAGACCGTGCCGACCGCGACCCAGTTCCGGTGCAGGCCGGAGGTGCTGATATCGTAGGACAGTGTGCTGGAGAGGTTCAGGCCATGCTCGCCCGACAGGGGGGCGGCATTGAACGGCAGGCGGGTCCGGGTGGAGGCTCCCGGATAGAACCGCTCCGCGGAGGGCAGCTGCGCCTGCCCCAGCCGATGCTGCGTATTCAGGCTGAGGCGATAGCGCCAATGCTTGAAGAGGCGGTCCCCCACTTCGGCATGGGTGCGCAGCGTCAGGAAATCCGGCCCCCGGTTGTAGCGGAACGATCGGCTCAGCACGGCCGATGCGCTGGCGTGCCAGCCATCCCGCCGCAATGAGGCGCCGGCGGAGAGTTCGGCCGTGTTGTAGCGATAGGTCTGCGCCAGGATGGGCTGGCGGTTGATGTCAAAGCGTGAGGCGCTGCGGGTCAGCCGCAGCCCATAGTGAAACAGGGCATCGCCACGGATCTGGTTGGCTTTCAGGCTCAGCCCCAGGCGGCGCGTGTCGCGCTTGGCGGCCAGGCTGGACTTGCCCAGCTCGATCACGCTGCGATCATCGGATTGGCTGTAGTCCAGCGCCAGATCCAGGCCCAGCAGCGGCACGGAAAAAAAACCGTTGTAGGCCGAGAAGGTGCGTGCGGGCACGGCAGCCAGATTGTTGCTGTAGCTCAGACCCAGGCTTTCGTTGAGGCGCAGGAGGTCGCTGGCCAGCACGGACAGGGTGCCGTTGTAGCCGAACAGATCCTGCTTGTTGAAATTGTTCAGGTCGATCACGGTGGTCAGGCGCGATCGGGGCAGGCGTGAGAATGACAGGTAGATGGCGTCATCGACGTTGGCGACATCGGCCCGATAGCTCGACTCCCCCATGCTGTTGAGCTGGAACAGCGCCAGCCGTAATTGATCGAGGCGGAAGAAGCCCCCTTCGCGGATGCGCAGCACGTTCTTCAGCTGCAGGCCGTTGTCCAGCAGCTTGACCGGCAGGGGCTCGAGATCGATCTCGGGGCCGGGGGCGGCGCCGCGCGCCGCGATGCGGAGGCGAAAGAAGAGATAGCCCTCGGACAGCATGCGTTCGGCGATGGCGCGCACCAGGCTGTCGCGCGCCAGGCCGGACTGCTGGTCCAGCCAGCGCGATCCCAGCAGGCGCAGCAGCTGCGGCCCGAAGGCCGGTGCCTGCCAGGCAGCGCGGTAGCGGTCGTCGACCCGATAGAGCGAGGTCGGATCCAGATTGGCCAGTGCATCGGCGGGTGCGCTGCGATACGCCTGATGCGCGGTGTCGCGCGCCTGCAGACTGCGGTTGACGCTGTTTTGCGCGGCCTCCCGGATGGCTTGGCCGATGTCCTGCTCGACCGAGGCCGCCACGGTCGTCAGGGGGACCAGGGGCAGGCAGGCAAGGAGCAGGGCGCGGCGCGCCCGCATCATGCCGGTGCGCGGCAGGCGCAACGGGCTGGGCGAAGGGCGGCGGCGTTGCATCAGGGCATGGGAGGCGGCAAGAGACATGGAATGGATGAGCAAGGTTTTGCCTCCTCGGGGAGCAAGGGGGCAAAAGCAGGTTCTTCGGATGGAAGCGGCCGGGCGGTGATGAGCCTGTCGCGAGCGGCGGGCCGGACACGGGGGCTTGCCGGGTCGGGCAAGGCGTTAAGCACAGAGATGATTAACGATGCTGCGCGGTCTGGCCCGTGCCCAAAAATAAATAGGACCGAAGCTTTGCCGGTTCGAGCCCGAGCCCGCCCTGGCAGTCTCCGATCCTGGCGGGATCTCGGGCCTCGCCAGACAGCTTGAGAGTCTTCTGCAAAACATAGAGATTTCTCCTACCCGCAAGCCTGGACGCATTTTGGATAATGTGCCGCGACTCCATACCGGGTCCCCGCAATACGCCATGGGTGCCGGCCCGGCAGCGGCTTGCGGTCCCAGTCCGCAAGGTCGGGCGATTCTTCACCCTGCTTCCTGGTTCTCAGACTATGCAACGCAAAACCAAGCTTCTCCCCTGGGGGCGGATGTCGGGTGCCGCCCTGGCACTCTGCGGTTCCATGACGGTCTACGCCGATGTGGTGCCGGCCAATGGCAGCACGGTCAGCAAGGTCGGCTCCGTGACCGTGATCGACATCCTTTCGCCTGACGACAAGGGCCATTCCTACAATCGCTTCTCGTCGTTCGACGCACTGGGCGTGGTCCTGAACAACGCCCAGAACAACAGCGAATCGCGCCTGGTCGGTGGGGTCAAGCGCAACGCCGCGCTGGCAGGCGCAGCAGCGCGCAGCATCATCATCGACAACATCGGCGATGCGCCTACCCGTCTGAACGGCCTGGTCGAGATCGTCGGCAGCCGCGCCGATCTGCTCATTGCCGGGCGCAACGGCATCGTCTGCAACAGCTGTGGGTTCATCAATACCCGGCGCCTCACGCTGGGCGCAGGCGAACTGGAGCGCGATGCCAGCGGCGCCTTCCGCCTGAGCGTGGAGGCCGGGCATGGCGGCATTTCCGTCAGTGGTGCCGGCTTGAGCGCGCCGGACAGCGACATCAACCTCGTGGCTCAGCAGATCGAGTTGCTGGCACCGGTCTATGGGAAGGACGTGGCCTTTCGCATCGTGCGTGGCCTCTATGGCATCGAGGACGGACGCAGCGAATCGCTGGGAGAGGCCTTCGATGCGACCCTGGGCGACTATGTCGGCGTGCCGAACGTGCTGGCCAACGGAGACATCACGGTCTACACCGATGCGCGCCGGCTGGACATGAAGAACCTCACCATGTCGGCCACCGGCGGAATCGAGCTGCGTTCGCGTGACGGCGCTATCGATGTGGTCTCGGCCAAGCTCATCGCCAATGACGCGCTCTCCTTGCAGGGCGAGGCGCTGACCCTGAAGAAAACCGCCACCGACTCGGGCCGGGTTGCACTCAAGGCCGGCAACCTGGAGAGCTATGGCTGGTTTGCGGTCGCCGACGACATCGCCCTGCAGGCCGGCCGCACAGCCTTGCAGGCATCATCCTTCGACGCCCGCACGCAGTTCCGTCTCAATGGCGATGACGTCGCCCTGCTGTCGGTCAATCTCAAGGGCGATGCCGACATCCGGGCCCCGAGCTTGAGTGCGCGTGCGCTCAACGCAGAGGGTGGGCAGGCCCGCTTCGCGTCGGCCGCCATGCAGACCGAGGGCGGGGCGTTGCGCTACCGCAAGCTGGACGTCGAGGGCTTCGAGACGCTGGCCTTCGACGCCACCTTGTTGCGGGTCGATGCGCTGGCCTTGCAGCCGGCGCATCAGGCCGCGACCTTGCGGCTGGGCGCCGGCAGCAGCCTGACCACGCGCCGGCTGGCGCTGCAGGATATGGCCAGCCTGGACAACCAGGGCGAGGTGCTGCTGCTGGAAGATATGGCCCTGTCGGGGCTGCAGGAGATCCGCAACGGTGGCCGCATCGTGGCGGCGTCGCTGGCGGTGCAGGGGACGGCGGCACTCCCCGCCGTGCTGCGTAACGCCGGCCGCTGGCACATCCAGGGCCGGGCCGGGTTGACGAACCTTGCGACGCTCAGCAATAGCGGCGAGATGCGCGCGGCCGCCTTGGACCTCGACAACACGCGGCTGTCCGCTGCCCAGCTTGCGGCGGCCCGTCTTGAGAACGACGGCGAACTGGCGTTGGGGGGTGATCTGCGCCTGACAGGGCTGGGGGCGGTGGTCAACACCCGCCGTGTCCAGGCAGCCAATGGCGTGGTGGACATGCGTGGCGCGGGGACCGCCTCCCGGGTCGACAATCGTGGCGAGATCGCGCTGCGCGGCAATCTCGACCTGTTCGGGGTGACGCGGTTGGACAATCCGGGCAGCGTTCAGGCAGACGCCTTGACGCTGGATAACCGTGGCGAGACGGCCGAACTGCGCAACCGGACCAGCTTCGACTCGCAAGGCACCTTGCGGCTGCGCGAGACGCTGCGCTTGCTGGGCCTGGGCAGTTTCGTCAATCGCGGTGAGATCGAGGCCGGCGCCTTGATCCAGGCACCCGGCGAGCCCGCCGATGGATTGACGGGGCTGGCCCTGTTCGACAACGCCGGCCAGATCACGCTGCGCGACGCGTTGCAGCTGGCGAGCGCCAGCCGGGTGCAGAACGGCGGGATGTTGCAGGCGCAGTCCCTCCTGCTGGACAACGGGGCGCAGCCGCAGCCTTGGCGGCAGGCGGCGGTCTTCGAGAACAAGGGGACCCTGGGCTTGAGCGGGCTGCTGCAGCTGCGTGGGGTGGGGCGCATCAGCAACCGCAACGTGATCCAGGCAGATGGCCTCTCGGTTGACCAGGGCGATGGCCATGTTGGCGCGGGCGGCTCGGCCAGCCTCGAGAACGTGGGCGACATCGCGCTCGGCGGCGGGGCGAGTCTGCGTGATATGGCGCGCATCGACAACAGCGGCGGCTGGCAGGCCGCCAGCCTGCAGGTCGACAATGCCACGGGTGGTCTGCACAACAGCGGCAACCTCAAGGTTGCGCAAGTGGGGCTGCGCCAGGTGGGCGCCAGCAGCAACACCGGGCGCTGGAGCAGCCAGAGCGCAACGCTCTCGCAGAGCGGCGTACTGACCAATCGCGCCGATCTGGATATCGGAGCCTTGCAACTGAACCAGACCAGCCTGGACAACGAAGGCCGCCTGAAGAGCGGGCAGGTGAGCGTGGCGCAGGCCGGGCGTCTGCTCAACGGCACCGGCGGCCAATGGGTCACGCGTGAGCGATTGCAGGTACAGAACGTGGCGCAATGGCGCAACCAGGGGCGGCTGGTGGCCGGCGAACTGCAGGCCGATGGGGTGACCCTGTTCGAGAACGAGGCGGAGATGGCACTGACGCGGGGCGGCCGCTGGCAGGGCGACACCTTCACCAGTTCGCGCAGCCTGTACAGCCAGGGAGATCTGTCGCTGCAGGCAAAGACGCTGGCCTTGTCGGGCAGCCTGCAGGGTAGGCAGATGACCGCCACAGCGGCCAGCGCCACCCTGCGTGACCTGAATGCTTCGTTGACGGGCTTCGAGCTCGCGGCCAGCGGCAGCGCACAGCTTCAGCAGGCGCGCGTGCAGGCGAGTGCGCAGGTGGCACTGACCACGCCGTCGCTGACTCTTGCCGACAGCAGCCTGCACGCGCCGTTGCTGCGGGCGCAGGCTGGCACCCAGCAGTACGGCAATACCGATCTGCGCGCCGACGCGGTCCTGATGACGGGCCAGGGGGCCGAGAGCACCGCGCAGTTCAACAACGTGCGCCTGCATGCCGAGAAAACGCTGGCCCTGTCGGCGCTCAAAAGTGCGGCATTGAGCCAGGCGCAATGGGCTGGCGGCAGCCTGTCGGTCAGCGACGTCGGTACGCTGACCACCAGCAGCGATACCGTACTGGCCTTCAGCACGGCCAGCCTGGCGCGGCTTGCCAGCCTGGCCCACGAGGGCGTGCTGGATGCCGGTGCGCTGGCCTTGAGCGATATCGCCTCGTTGCGTAATCAGGGGCGGCTGGTCGGGCGCAGCAGCGCTCGCCTCGAACGCCTGGCGTCGTTGCAGAACCTGGGCGATATCCTGGCGGTCGGAGTCGCCGGCGAGGGCAATGGCACCTTCGACAATCGGGGGACGGTCGCGGTGCGCGGCGGCGACGTGTCGTTCACCCGCTGGGAAAACCAGGGCAAACTCCTGGCGGCGGACGCCACGCTGGGATACGCCCAGTTCGTCAATGCGGCGGGAGGCGAGGTCGGTGGCCTGGGTTCGCTGACCC
>JAEWJD010000127.1 GCA_023386765.1 Pseudomonadota bacterium
TGCAGAGCAACATCACGATCAGCGTGCCGACCTGCACGGCGCCGGCCCAGTCCGGTTTGACCATGACGCTGCCGGATGTCACGACCACCACTCTGTTGACCGACGGCGAAGGCCCAATGAAGGACACCACTATCCGCGTGAATTGCACCGCGACCAGCCAGAACTCGCCGTCGATGACCATTGCGTCGGCCTACCTGGCTCCGGGCACCACCAATGCCTTGACGAATATTTCCTCGGCAACCGACAAGGCCGAGGGCGTGGGCGTCGAAGTCTGGATCGGCAGCCAGAGTGGCAGTTATACGCGCCCCACATTTGGCCTCGCCTCGCCGAACCATGGGACCGCGGTCGGTACCACGCCTACCTCCGCGTGGGATTTCATAATCGGCGCGAAACTCAAACAGCTGGGTCCAAACAATCAGGTTCGACCCGGACCGGTGCGCTCGACGGCTACCCTGACATTTTCATATAACTAATGCCGGATGCGGCGCCTGACAGTGCTTTTCCTGATGTAGGATATGGGAGAGCAGAATAAGGTGCCGCATTTTCTATCTGGCGGCGAAGTCGTGCAGCAATAAAGCTGGTTTATTAACTTTGCCGAGTCCTTGAATGCAGACATTGCCTAAAGAAATTGTTTTGCCCGACGATACTGAGCTGCGTCAGAAGCTCGCTGAGATCATTGCGCGAGTTTGTCGTTGCGAGCCGGAACCGTTGCTTGAAGACCAGGAGTTTTCTGCCGTCGTGACGCAGTTTGATTCCCTGGCCGTCCTGGAAATCCTGTTGGAAGTCGAAACCGAATACGGGATCGAAACTGACGAGATGTTGCCTGTTGATCAGGAGATGGGCGCCCAGGAGATCACCAATATCTTTCCCAAGAACCTGAGCGAGCTCATCGTCTATATGCACGAGGTCGTCGAGCGGCGTCCGCAGCGCGAGGCGGAGCTGCAGGCGCGTCTGGCAAAGGCCCAGGGGCGGGCTGCCGCAGCGCCGGACGCGGCGCAGCCGGAGCCGGCGAAAGACTCGGCGGAATCTGAGAACGGCACGGCGGGGCCCAAACCATGAGCCGCCGCCGCGTCGTGATCACGGCAGTTGGCATGGCCACACCGGTGGGCGATACGGCGCAGCAGACGTTTGACGCTCTGCTTGCCGGCGCCTGCGGACTTGGGCCGGATCCGACCGGCAAGATCGACCGGCAGGTCGGTATGCTCAAAGGGGACATCGCAGCAGGGATGCACCCGGCACAGGTCCGCATGATGGACCGGGTGACGGTGCTGGCGCAGTTCGTGGCCGCACAGGTATTGCAGGCCGCCCAGTTGGATGAGAGTCAGCAAAGCCGTTGCGGCGTGTTCATGGGCACCGGCATCGGGGGGGTCGGCACGCTGTGCGAGGCGGTCGAAGCCTATTACGGGATCATTCCCAAGCGGCCCATGTTGGTGGTGCCAGCCGTAATGGCCAATGCGCCGGCTGCTCATATCGCCCAGCAGATGCGCTCTCTGGCCGAGGCACAGACCTACTCTACTGCCTGCTCGGCCGGCGCGGTGGCCATCGGCGAGGCGTTTCGCCGCATTCGCGATGGTTATCTGGATGTCGCCATGGCCGGCGGTGTCGAAACCATGATGACCCCCGCCGTGATGGCAGCCTGGAAGCAATTGCATGTGCTGTGCGTGGACCGGACCGAGGGCGAGGGCGGCGGTTGCCGCCCGTTCAGCCACCGGCGCAGCGGATTCGCCCTTTCCGAAGGGGGGGCCATGCTGATGCTGGAGTCGGCCGAGCATGCCGAGGCACGCGGTGCCCCCATCATTGCCGAGTTGTCCGGCTACGCGCCCAGCAATGACGGCACGCACCCCTTGCGCCCCGACTCTCGCGGCCAGGCGCTGGCCATGTCGCGCTGCCTGGCCGATGCCCAGATGACGGCCGACGAGATCGGTTATATCAATGCCCATGCTACCGGCACGCTGGTCGGGGACCGGATCGAAACCGAAGCGATCAAGCAGGTGTTCGGTGAGCACGCGGCCAAGCTGCCAATCAGCAGTATCAAGGCGGCGGTGGGTCACATGATCGGGGCGGCCGGAGCGGTCGAAGCGGTGGTGACGGCGCTGTCGCTGCAGCGCGGCGTGGTGCCGCCCACGTTGTTCTGGGAGGCGGGCGACGATCAGTGCGATCTCGACTATGTGCCGGATACGGCCCGCGCCCTGCCGCAGTTGCGTGCGGCCCTGAGCAACTCTTTCGGCATGGGTGGCAATAACGCGGTGCTGGCGTTTCGCGCCGCGTCCTGAGCGCTCAGAGGCCCGGGGCGGTCGTGGCTGCGTCCGGGTTTTCCTGCTGGGACGCGTCGTCGTGGACCAGGCCGGTCTCCAGGGCGAAACGGAACAGATCCGCATCGCGCGTGGTGCCCAGCTTGCGCATGGCATTGGATTTCTGGGAACTGATGGTCTGCTTGGTGCGGTTCAGGCGTTCGGCGATTTCGTTGATCGAAAAGCCGGACACATACAGTCGGATGACTTCTTCTTCGCGCTTGGACAAGGCGACATGGGTACCCCGTTCTTCTGCCAGCAGCGTGCCGTTGTCGCGGCTGGAGCGGGGCAGGGGCGTACCTTGGTGGGCGGCCTGGATGGCCGCCGCCAGCAGGCTGATGTCGCTGCCTTTGTTGAGCACGGCCTGCACGCCCAGGTCAGCCAGGGTAATGCCCAGCGCCGGGTTGTCCAGGGTGGTGAAAACGATGATCTTCAGATCGGGATGGTTTTCTCGCAAGTAGGCGATGAGGGCGATACCGTCGCCGAATTCGCCGCCGGGCATGGCATAGTCGGTCACCAGCACATCACAGGCCTGCCGTTGCAACAGACGCACCAGTTCGCCGGAGTCGCGCGCCAGGCCGATGATGTCGAGTTGAGCCAGGGCATTCAGTTCGTGGTGGATGCCGGCCAGGACGGCGGGGTGGTCGTCGGCCAGGGCGATGCGGATCTTCATGGCGTTTTCACTGAGGACTTATAGGGGTCGATCGGCGTGCGAGAAAACCCATGCGCGACGGTACGTGAGGGGATTCTTGCCCATTTCGTGGCGGGCTGTCATCTATTTAAGCCTAGTATTTGAATGATATGTGCAATAGGTGACAGCAGGCTGTCTGGGCGGGGGCCGGGGCAGGCCCGCTGTGCGGAAACGCAATGATGCAAGTGGTGGAAACGGCAACGGCGGGCGGGAAGGGGGTTTCGGTCCCTTGATTTGCTACGATAGCGGTATCTGCCGCTTTGGCGAGCGGATCAGGTAGCCCATTTTCCCCATTGCCCGGTGTTCACGGGGCCCGAGCTGGCACGGTGCGGCCAGAAGGGGGAGTGCGGCGCGGACAGCGCCGGTCCGTTCGGGCCGGCTGACATGACGAAGATTTCCAAGTCGAGGTCTCGACGGGGCGGCAATGAAAACGTGGTTCAAACGCATTTTGATCGGCCTGGTGGTGGTGGTGCTGGTGGCCATCGTGGGTCTGGCCATCTTCTTGCTGACATTCGATCCCAATGCTTATAAATACAAGCTTGAGGAGCTGGTCCAGGAGCGCTATCAGCGCACGCTGACCATCGATGGGCCCATCGAGATGTCGCTGTTCCCGCGTCTGGGCCTGTCGGCCCAGGGCGTGTCGCTGTCCGAGGCTGATAGCGACCAGGCTTTTGCTTCCATCGACAGCCTGCGCCTGGCCGTCGCGGTCTGGCCTTTGCTGTCGAACAACCTGGTGGTGGATCATGTCGCCATCAATGGCTTCAAGGCGCGCATCGTGCGCGAGAAGAACGGCCATTTCAATTTCGAGAACCTGGTAGGCGGGCCGGTGCAAAGCACGGCGGTGCCGTCCAATGCGGCCGAGGGTGCGGTGGGCATGATTGCCGGCGCAACCCAGGCCCTGACCAGCGGCACGGCCAGCGCGCCGCGCAGCATGCAGATCGACATTGCCGGGCTGGACCTGAAAGACGGTGAAGTGCAGCTCGAGGACGCCATGAGCGGCATGGGCGTATCGCTGGTGCAGCTCAATGCCAATACCGGTCGGGTGACGTTCGATCAGCCCTTTGACGTCAGCCTCAGCGCCCGTCTGAAGGGGGCCGAACCTGCGGTGGACGCCGGCCTGACGGGCCAGGCGTTGCTGCGCCTGGATCCCGCCGGCAAGCGTTACTCGGCACAGAAAATGGACCTGCGCATGGAGGGCCTGTTGCCCGGCGCGCAGGCCAAGAGCCTGGCGCTGCGCGGCAACCTTGCCTTCAATGGGGCGACCTCTTCGCTCGACGTCGCCGGCCTGGAGCTGGTGTTCCAGGGTGATGTGACCGAGCCGGCGATGACCGGGGTGGAGGCCAGCGTGGCCGTGCCCAAGCTGTCGGTCGATCCCCACGAGGCCCAGTTGCAGGTGGAAAAACTGAGTGTGCGTGCCAAGGGCAATGCCACGGATGGCCCCTTCGAGCTGGCCATGGATACGCCCAGCCTGCACATCTCCCCCACCTCCGCCAAGGGCGATGCCCTGAGCGGGCGGATCCGCAGCGGGGCGCTGGACGCCACCTTCGGTCTCAAGGGCATCAGCGGCAATGCCACCGAACTCGACATCAAGGAAGCCAAGGTCGATGGCGGCTACAAACAGGAGGCGCGCCTGGTCAAGACGGTGCTGACCTCGCCGGTCGTCATCAATTTGAGCCAGCGCACCCTGGGCCTGTCGGCCTTGAAGGGGGATGTGGACATCACGGATCCGGCCCTGCCCAAGGGCAGCCTGCAGATTCCCGTGATCGGCAGCGTGGCCGTGGACCTGCACAAGGATCAGGCCAATGCCAAGATCAATGCGGTGCTCGAAGGCGGCAAGTTCGACCTGACGGCCGATATGGCCCAGCTGTCGGCGCAGCCGCAGATCAACTTCGCGCTGGCTGTGGATATCCTGGACCTGGACAAGCTTGCGCCGGCCACGGTCGTGGTGGCGGATTCCAAGGCCAAGGCCGAAGAGGGCAAGGGCGAGGCCAAGCCTGCCGCCAAGCCGGCGGTCGCGGCCAAACCGGCCGACGAGCGCATCGACCTGTCGGGACTGGTCGGCCCCAAGGCCGATGGCAGCATCAAGGTGGGGCAACTGGTCGTGCGCGGCCTGAAAGCCAGCCAGGTCGCCGCCAGCATCAAACTGGACAAAGGCAAGCTGGATATCAGCGGCCTGGCGGCCGAGCTCTATGATGGCAAGCTGGCCGGCTCGGCCTCGCTCAATGCGGCCGACAATAACCAGATGCGGACCAAGCTCAACCTGACCGGCATCAAGGTCCAGCCCTTGCTGGTCGACGTGGCCAAGCGCGATACGCTGTCGGGCACGGGTAACCTGTCCCTGGACCTGAACACCGCCGGCGTCGAGCCCGACGCCTTGATCGCCAATCTGGCCGGCTCGGTGCAGCTGAAGCTGCGTGAAGGGGCCATCAAGGGCATCAACGTGGCCCAGACGTTGCGCGAACTGCGGGCGGCGCTGAGCGGCCCGGCCGAGGATGCTTCCTTTGGCGTCGATGCGTCGCGTCAGACGGACTTTGCTTCGCTCGATGGCGATATCACGCTGGCCAAGGGGCAGGCCACGATCAAGCGCCTGGATCTCACTACTCCGCTGCTGCGTGTCACGCAGGGCAACCCGGCCGTGGTCAACCTGCTCAATCGCAGTCTCGACGTGGTGGTGCAGTTGCGCGTGGTCAGCACCGCCCAGCAGGATCGCGAGCTGGCCGATCTGCGCAATGTGCCGGTGCCGCTACGCATCACCGGCAGTTTCGAGCAGCCGGTCTATACCGTGCAGTGGGCGCAGATCGCCACGTCCTTGCTCAAACGCGGCGTCGAGAACAAGATCAAGGATGCGCTGGGCGGGGCGGTGCGCAAGGGATTGCTGGGCCGATGAGCGACGCCTTCGAGCCCGTGGTCGCTTGTGGCCTTACCGGGCAACCCGAGGCCGAAGGCTACGCGCGCCGCTGGCTGGTCTGCAATGACGCCGGGCAGTGGCTCACGCGCGATCTGTGTCCGCGCCTGGCCGAGGTCAGCGTCGAACTGCGCATGGGCTACCTGGTGCTGCGCGCGCCAGGCATGCTGCGTCTGGATGTGCCGCTCGATGTCATCGAGGATGATGACAGCGTGCGCTACCAGATCCTGATCGGCGGGCAGGTGGTGGATGTGGTCGATGAGGGCGAGCTGGCCGCTGCCTGGTTGTCCAACCATCTCGGCATTCCAGCCCGGTTGCTGAAGGTGCATCCCGACATGATGTCGGTGGATTGGCCTGCGGCCTGAATCCTCAGGCCTGCTGCCGGCGCCGCCAGTTGACCACGATATGCGTCAGCAGGCCGGCCGCGAGCCCCCAGAAGGCCGAACCGATTCCCCAGAACGACATGCCCGAGGCGGTGGCCAGCAGGGTCACCAGCGCGGCTTCGCGCTGCGCCGGGTTGGACATCGCGCTGGCCATGCCGCCCATGATGGCGCCCAGCAGGGCCAGGCCTGCCAGGGTGGCGATGAGCGCGGCGGGCAGCGCCTGGAAGAACACGGCCACGGTGCCGGCGGCCACACTCAGCAACACGTAGCAGAGCCCGTAGGTGGCGGCCGCCACATAGCGGCGCGCCGGGTCGGGGTGTGCCTCGGGACCCGCGCAGATGGCGGCAATGATTGCGCCTAGCGTCACGCTGTGTGCCCCGAAGGGGGCGGCGATCAGGCCCACCACGCCGGTCAGGGCGACCAGGCGCGAGGCCGGTGGCCGATAGCCATTGGCCTGCAGGATGGCCAGGCCGGGCAGGTTCTGCGAGGCCATGGCCACCACGAACAGCGGGATGCCCAGGCTGATGGCGCCCTGCAGGGTGAAGGCCGGGGGGGTCCAGACAAAATCGGTCCAGGCCCAGTGCACGTTTTCCAAGTGCAGGCCGCCCTGTCCGGCGGCAACCGCCAGGCCCGCGGCCAGCACGGCCAGCACGGCGAAACGCGGCAGCCAGCGCTTGCACAGGAGGTAGGCGGCGCACATGGCCAGTACCAGCCAGGGGGCGCCGGCAATGCTGCGGAACACGCCCAGGCCGAAATCCAGCAGTACGCCGGCCAGCATGGCACCCGCGATTTCAGCGGGAATGCGTCGCACGATGGGGTCGATCCAGCCGAATACGCCACAGGCCAGGGTCAAGGCAGCCGCTAGTACGAAGGCGCCGACGGCCTGATCGAACGGGACGCCGGCCAGGCCGGTGACCAGCAACGCCGCGCCTGGCGTGGACCAGGCGAAGACCACAGGCAGGCCGGTGCGCAGGCTTACCAGCGCGCCACCCACGCCCAGGGCCAGGCAGATCGAACCCAGCCAGGAACCGATATGGATCGCGTCCAGGCCTGCGCTATGGCCTGCTTGCACCATCAGCACGGCGGTGCCGCCGAAGCTGACCAGTACGGCCACCAGCCCGGCCACGATGGCCGAGATCGAAACATCGTTCAGGCGAGGCTGCGCCGCTGGGGTCATTTTTGTTCGGTCAGGCGGTGGTATTTGGCCATCAGGGCCTGTTGGTTTTCCTGCCACTGGGGATGCAGCTCGATGCACTCGACCGGGCAGACGACCTGGCATTGCGGCTCATCGTGATGGCCGACGCATTCAGTGCAGCGAAGCGGGTCGATGACGTAGTAGTCCTCGCCCATGGAAATGGCATCGTTGGGACATTGCGGCTCGCAGACGTCGCAATTGATGCATTCATCGGTGATGAGTAGGGCCATGACGGGGCAGCGCTCAAGACGGGGGGTCAGCCGCTGATTGTAGCGCTGCCGGTCCGTGGGCCCGGCAGGCGGCCGATCAGCCGGCCTCGGATGCCTGCTCGCGGCGTTCGCGGGCTTTTTCCTGCAGCCAACGTTCCACCGAGGGGAACACGAATTTGCTGACATCACCACCCAGGATGGCGATTTCGCGCACGATCGTGCCGGAGATGAACTGATACTGGTCCGACGGGGTCATGAACAGGGTTTCGACGTCGGGCAGCAGGTGGCGGTTCATGCCGGCCATCTGGAACTCGTTCTCGAAGTCGGACACGGCGCGCAGGCCGCGCACGATGACACGCCCGTTCTGTTCGCGCACGAAGTCCTTGAGCAGGCCGCCGAAACTCTGGACTTCGACGTTGGGATAGTGGCCCAGCACTTCGCGGGCGATCTCGACCCGTTCCTGCACGCCGAAGAACGGCCTCTTGTTGGGGCTGTAGGCCACGCCGACCACCACTTTATCGAACAGCGCGGCGGCGCGACGGACGAGGTCTTCGTGACCGCGCGTGAGCGGGTCGAACGTGCCTGGGTATACGGCGATGATCATGCTGGCTCCAAACCGGTATTGTTTATGGTGTTACACCATCCTCCAAACCCGGATTATTGTCCGTTTCCTGCAATGCAGCAAACGTTAACAACACATAGTGGACCGCGCCGGCCTTGCCTTCGCGCAGACGGGTATATGCCTCGGGGTGGATGATAGGAGACTCGGATTCGACGTAGACCAGCGCGCCCTTTGCCAGCACCGCGGGCAGGCCGGGCCACACCCGGCTGAGCCAGTCCTGGCCGAAGGGCGGATCCAGCAGCACCAGATCAAAGCGCGAGGCATCCATGCGCGCCAGTGCCTGCAGGGCATCGCCCGCATGGATGCGTACCTGGTCGGCCTGCAGTTTGTCGCGCAGCCGGCGCAGGGCAGTGAGGGCCTGGCGATCGTTTTCGACCATCTGCACCTGGGCCGCGCCGCGCGAGGCGGCTTCCAGACCCAGCGCGCCGCTGCCGGCGAACAGGTCCAGCACCCGTTTGTCGCGGAAGTCACCATGCCAGAGATGGGTCAGCCAATTGAACAGGGTTTCGCGCACGCGGTCGGGCGTGGGGCGCAGCCCGGGAACGTCAGGCACGCTGATCGGGGTGCGGCGGAACTGGCCGCCGACGATGCGGATGGCGCGCGGGCCACTAGCGGATTGCTTCAAAGCAGGGAACCTCCTGGCGCGAATAGTAGCGCCTCGGGGCGGATGGGGGCGATCCCGAATATACTTTTGCCTATGTTCCGCTTCTTCAAGAAAAAAACCCCTGCGCCCGCCGCGCCGGCTACGCCGGTCCCGCCGCCGCAGGAGGAAACCATCGCCAGCCCGGCGCCCACGCCCGAGGCCGTGCCCGCCGCCGTGCCCGCCGCCGTGCCCGAGCTCCCGGCGGC
>JAEWJD010000141.1 GCA_023386765.1 Pseudomonadota bacterium
GATCGGAGTCGCGCACCGATGAGACTTCCGGGTTTGTGACCACGAGCGCGTCGTCGGCAAAATAGGCGGCCAGCAGGGCGCCTGTTTCGATGCCGGCGGGCGAGTCGCAGACGATGTAGTCAAAGCCCATTTCCTTGAGCTCGTCGAGCACCTTGCCCACCCCTTCCTGGGTCAGCGCATCCTTGTCGCGCGTCTGGGAGGCCGGCAGGATGAACAGGTTCTCGAGCTGCTTGTCCTTGATGAGCGCCTGTTTGAGCGTTGCTTCACCCTGTACGACGTTCACGAAGTCATACACCACACGGCGTTCGCAGCCCATGATGAGGTCGAGATTACGCAGGCCGACGTCGAAATCGATGACCGCGGTCTTGAAGCCGCGCATGGCAAGGCCCGAAGAAAAACTGGCGCTGCTGGTCGTTTTTCCTACACCGCCCTTGCCGGAGGTCACCACAACAATACGTGTCATGACGATCGAACCCTTATATCCGAAGAAATCGCGTTATCGTAAAGCAAAAAGCCGCTAAAGGCTTTTTACATGTGTGTATAAAAGCGGGCTGCCATCAGCTCTTGAGCGCTTCGATGTGCAGGGTGTCGCCATTGAGCCTGACCAGCGCCGGCTGGTTGTGCAGGTTGCGGTCCAGCTTGTCTTCCACTACGCGGTAGACGCCGGCCACGGCCAGCAGTTCCGCGTCCAGCTGGGTGGTGAAAATCCGTGCCGAGGTGTCGCCGCGCGCGCCGGCCATGGCCTTACCGCGCAGGGGGCCGTAGACATGGATGTTACCGTCGGCGATCACTTCGGCACCCTGGCTCACCATGCCGACCACGACCAGATCCGTGTGGCGCGCATAGATGCGCTGTCCCGAACGCAGCGGACGGGTGATGACCAGCGCGCTGGAGGACTGCGGTCCGGCCGGCGTGGGGCTGGCTGCGGCCGTGGTCTCGCGCGCCGCGCGCGTGGGTACGGATTCGGCGTTGCTGTCTGCCTCGCTTGCCCCGCGCAGTTGTTGTTGCGCTGCGGGGCTGGCTTCGGGCGTGGCAGGTACGGGCGTGGCCACATGATTGGGCGGCGCCGGATCGACGGCCTGGGGGGCGCGTTGCGGCAGGGCCGACAGTTCCACCGGCGTCAGGCCGGCGGCCCGGGCAGCTGCCAGGTTGGCGTCCTCGGCCACCACGCCGATGACCGGCAGATTGTGGCCTTGCAGGGCCTGTATCAGGGCGGGCCAGTCCAGGGGTTCGGTCACGCGGCTGGCGTCGATGACGACCGGCTCGTTTTCGAAGAAGCTGCCGGCGTCGTGCATGCGCTTGTCCAGCGCTTCGGTCAGCTGATCGAGGTTGGCGCTGTGCAATACCACGCGGATGGCATAGAGCGTGGCGCTTTTGAAGTCCAGGGCAAGGGATTCGGTTGTCATGTCGGTATCTTGCGGCCAGCCTGGCAGACAGAGGGCCGGTCAGGGTGTCGGGCATGATAACCCGGCTGCCTGCCTTCGGGATGATGTGGCGCAGGGACGGCCTTGGCGCCCGGCGATGCGGCCCGAATAGGGCAACGCCCCCGGGTTGCGGGGGCGTTGTGCGGGGCGGGGCGCTTAGGCAGCCCAGGAGTCCTTGAGGGTGACGACGCGGTTGAGCACCGGGGCCTGTTCGCTGGAGTCCTGGCTGTCGACGGTGAAATACCCCAACCGCTCGAACTGCCAGCTCGCGCCCGGCAGCGGCTCGGTGCCCGGCTCCAGCCAGGCCTGCACGCTGCGGATCGAATCCGGGTTCAGGCAGGCCAGGAAGTCCTTGTCGCCGCCATCGGGATGGGCGTCGGCGAACAGGCGGTCATAGAGGCGCACCTCGGCCGGCACGGCATGCGCGACGCTGACCCAGGTGATATTGCCTTTGACCTTGACGCTGTCGGCGCCCGGCGTGCCACTCTTGGTGTCCGGCAGGTACTCGGCCTGGACTTCGATCACATTGCCGTCGGCATCCTTGGTGCAGCCGGTGCAGCGCACCACGTAGCCGTATTTCAGGCGCACCAGGTTTCCGGGGAAGAGACGGAAGTATTTCTTGGGCGGTTCTTCGCGGAAATCATCGCGTTCGATCCAGAGCTCGCGCGAGAAGGGGAAATCCCGCTGGCCGGCCTGCGGATCATGCGGGTTGCGCGGTGCGCTGCACGCTTCGGTCTGGCCTTCCGGATAGTTGGTGATGACCAGCTTGAGGGGGTCCAGCACGGCGACCGAGCGCGGGGCGATCGGATCGAGCACATCGCGCACGGCCTGCTCCAGCAGGCCGTAGTCGATGCGGGCATCCGATTTGCTCACGGCAGTGCGGTCGCAGAAGAGCCGGATGGCCGCGGCGGGATAACCACGGCGGCGCATGCCGAACAGCGTGGGCATGCGCGGATCATCCCAGCCATCGACGTGGTTTTCACGCACCAACTGCAGCAGCTTGCGCTTGCTGGTGACGATGTAGCTCAGGTTGAGGCGCGCGAACTCGTATTGGTTCGGAAGCGGGCGGGCCAGCTTCTGCAGCTCGGCCAGACGCTCCAGAATCCAGTTGTAGAAGGGACGCTGGTCTTCGAACTCCAGCGTGCAGATGCTGTGCGTGATGCCCTCGAGCGCGTCTTCGACCGGGTGGGCCCAGCTGTACATCGGGTAGATGCACCACTGGTTGCCGGTACGGTGATGCTCGGCATGGCGCACGCGGTACATGACCGGGTCGCGCAGGTTGATGTTGGGCGAGGCCATGTCGATCTTGGCGCGCAGTACCAGGCTGCCGTCCGGGTGTTTGCCATCGCGCATCTCGCGCAGACGCTGCAGCGATTCGGTTGCCGGGCGGTCGCGGAAGGGCGAGTTGGTGCCGGGCTCGGTCAGGGTGCCGCGCAGGGCGCGGATCTCTTCGGCGCTTTGCTCGTCGACATAGGCATGGCCGGCTTGCACCAGTGCCTCGGCGAATTCGTACATGAATTCGAAGTAGTCGCTGGCGAAGTACAGGTTTTCGTTGCCGTCGGCGTTCCAGTCGAAGCCCAGCCAGCGCACGGCTTCGATGATCGCGTCGACGTATTCCTGCTCTTCTTTCTCGGGGTTGGTGTCGTCAAAGCGCAAATGGCAGACGCCGCCGTATTCCTTGGCCAGCCCAAAGTTCACGCAGATGCTCTTGGCGTGACCGATGTGCAGGTAACCGTTGGGTTCCGGCGGGAAGCGGGTACGGATGCGGGCAGGGTCGGGTGCCCCCGAGGCCTGCACGGCAGCCGGGCCGGGCTTGCCGGCCCATCGCTTGTGCTGAAAGCGTTGGGCGGCCAGGTCGTCTTCAATGATGTTGCGCAAAAAGTTACTGGCAGCGTGCGGCGTCGGGGTCTGGGTCATTCTGCTGAGAAAGAGAAGTAATCGGCCATAAAAGAGGCATTTTGCCACGTTCGGCCAGGATTTCCGTTGCAAGTACGCCTCCCGCAGCCCGGGAAGTCGCTCTACACTACCGTCCATCATGAATATCGCCCCCCTTTTGCTTGCCCGGGTGCAGTTCACGGCAAGCCTGAGCTTTCTGGCCTTGTTCCTGGCGTTCTCCATGGCGCTGGCTTGGGTGTTGCTGTATTTCAAGCTGCGCGCCCATGGCGGAAAGCCCTGCTGGATCGCCGCCTATCGTTTCTGGGTCCGCGTGTTCGCCCTGTCTTTCGTTCTGGCCCTGGCCGGGGCGATGCCCGTGCTGCTGCAGCTGCCAAGCCTGTGGCCCGGGCTCATGGACAAGATCGGCAACGTAGCCGGCCCCCTGATCGGCTTCGGGGTGCTGTCGGTGTTCGTTCTGAAATCCTGCTTCCTCGGCGTGATGCTGTTCGGCCAGCGCCGTGTGCCCGCCTGGGCGCACACCTTGGCCGTCCTCATGGTGGCGCTCGGACAACTGGTGACGCTCGGCTGGGTGGTGTGCCTGCAATCCTGGATGCAGACCCCGGACGGCGCTGCCCTGGTCGATGGCCGCTACCTGGTCTATGACTGGGTCAGCGTGGTCCTCAATCCCTCGTTCGCCTGGCGCATGGGCCTGACCGTGGCTCAGGCCTTCCTGGCCGCCGCCTTCCTGATGGTGGGGGTCATGGCACTGCAGGCGCTGCGTCGCCGGCTCGATGACGGCGAACGCCACGCCTACCGCAGCGCGCTGGTGCTGGCCTTGGTGGCCTCGCTGGCGCAGGCGCCGCTGGCCTGGGGCTTGGGCGAGGTGGTGGCGCGCCTGCAGCCGACCAAGGCCGCCGCGCTGGCCGGGTACTGGCACAGCGGCACGCCGCCCGCGCTGGTGCTGGCCGGCTGGCCGGATACCAATGGGCAGCGCAATCTGGGCGCCTGGGAAATTGACGGCGGCGGCGCGCGCTGGTTGACCCAGGATGCCGACAAGGGTGCCATCGGCCTGGACCGCTATGCCGGCATGACGCCACCGGTGCCCTTTGTCTTCCTCTCGTTGCGTTTGCAGTGGCTGCTGGGTGCGCTGATGGTCGTGGTGGCGCTGGTCTCGCTCATCCTCGGCCTGCGACGCCGCGATGATCCGGCGGCGCTGCCGCGCGCCTGGTTGCGTGTGCAGACCGGCATGATGTTCGCCGGTGCGCTCACCGTCGTGTTGGGGGTCTGGGTGGCGCAGGTCGGGCTGCAGCCCTATATGGTCAATCGCAGCGTCACCCAGGCCGAGGTGCTGGGCGGTATGTCCGTTGCCACGCTGGGCTGGGGGCTGGCCGCCTACGCCGTGCTTTACGGCGTCCTGATCGCGGCCTTCTTCGGCATGCTGTTGCACGCGGCGCGTTACGGCGTGGTGCCCGTCCGCAAGATCGGAGCAACCGTATGATTGCCACCCTGGCTGCCTCGCAAGGCCTCAATCCCCAGGATCCGATGTTCTGGATCCCGCTGGTTTTCATGGGCCTGCTGTTGCTGCTGATCGCCGCCGGCATCGTGCTTGACGGCTTTGACATCGGCGTGGGCCTGTTGCTGCAACTGGCTCCGGCCGAAGAGCGCGGCCGCCTGATGGGCATGCTCAGCCCCTGGCGTGACGCCAACGAGTCCTGGCCGCTGCTGGGGATCGGCCTGTTCGGCGCCGCCTTCCCGTTTGCCTGGGGCGCCATCATGGGCAAGCTCTATGGGCCGTTGACGATCATGGTGCTGGGCATCGTGCTGCGCAGCGTGGCCTTCGAGTTCCGCATCCGTGCGCGCAACGAGCACAAGCCGCGCTGGATCTTTGGTTTCTGGCTGGGATCCCTGCTGACGGCCTTCGGGCAAGGGATGGTGCTTGGTCGCCTGGCCACCGACTACCAGAGCGATGCCGGCTATGGCTGGTTCACCTTGTTCGTGGGACTGTGCGCGGTGGCTGCCTATGCGCTGCTGGGCGCCTGCTGGCTGGTGATGCGCCTGGATGGGGAAATGCAGCGCCGCGCCTCCACCTGGGCCCGCCACGGGATCCGCTGGACGGCCGCCGGCATGGTGGCGATCGCCGTGACCCTGGGCTTGGCCAACGCGGGCATCTTCTACAAATGGAGCAATGCGGGCCACTTGGGGGCGGCCGCCGCCGTCTGGGCCGCCATGTTGCTGGGCTTCGTGATTGCTGAAATGCTGCTGATGCGCTTGCCCGGCAAGGCAGATCGTTACGCCTGGCTGCCCTTCGTGCTGTGCGTACTGCTCTATCTGCTCATGCTGGGTGGGCTGGCGTATAGCTTCTTTCCCTACCTGATCGCCGACGACATGACCATCTGGGACGGCAGCGGCGCGCTGGACGCCATGCGCCTGGTGCTGGCCGGCGTGGTGATCGGCGTGCCGGTGCTCCTGGTCTTCAACCTGCTGGTTTATCGCAACGTGCTGGGCAAGGAGCGCCGCCCGGTGCCCCTGCTGCCGCCGCCCGGTTGAACCTCAGGCCTTGGGCAGGCGGATGCGTACCAGCAAGCCGCCGTCCGGGCCACGCTCCAGCTTGAGCGAACCGCCATGGGCGCGGGCGATGGCCTCGGCCAGTGCCAGGCCCAGGCCGACATTGCCGCTGCGGGTGCGCGCGTCATCCAGGCGGGCGAACGGCCGTAGGGCTTCCTCATGCCGCTCGGGCGCGATGCCCGGCCCGTGGTCGGCCACCTCGATGATGGCCTCCCGGTCGTCCTGGGCCAGGCGCACGTCAATGGGCGGCGCGCCGTGGTGCAGGGCATTGCCGATCAGGTTATCCAGCAGCCGGCCCAGGGCGACGGCGTCGCCTTCGATGGTCGGGCCCGCGTCATCAGCCATGTCCAGCGTGATGGTGGTGCCGGCACCCTGCCAGCCGTGGACCCGTTCGCGTATCCATTCGGCCAGGTTGAGCGGTGCGTAGTGATAGGCCGCCGGATCGGTGCCGCGCACGAAACCGATGAACTGGTCCACCATGTGCTGCATGTCCTGGAGGTCTTTGCGCAGCCCCTCCTTGAGGGTGGGGTCATCGGTCATCTCGATGCGCAGCCACATGCGCGAGAGGGGGCCCTTCAGATCGTGGGGCAGGCCGGACAGCAGCGTGCGGCGCACCGAATCTGATTCGGCCAGCGCGTCCAGCATGGCGTTGAAGCGTTCGCCCAGTACCCGTGTTTCGTGCGGGCCGGAGGGTTCCACCCGCTGCGGCTGGCCGGCGGCCCGCCGGTCGGCGGCATCGGCCAGCCCGGTGAGCGGCCGGGTGATATGCCAGGAGAAACCCACGGCCAGCAACAGGATCAGGCCAAGCCCGCCAAGCCAGATGGCCACCAGCGGGGTGGCCACCGGCGGATCCAGACGGTCCAGCGGGATGACCAGCCATTCGCGCAGCCCCGGGGCATCGTCATTGCTGGTGTCGGGGGCGAGGGAAATGAAAATCTCCGGGCGCGGCCCGCGCGACAGGGCGACCCGCGTACCGTCGTCCAGGTGGCGATTGAGTTCGTCGATCAGGTCACGCAG
>JAEWJD010000289.1 GCA_023386765.1 Pseudomonadota bacterium
GCTCCAGCGTCCGCCCAGGATCAGGTGCAGCGGATCGGCCAGCGAAAAACGGCCCACGACGTACTTTCCGGTCTGCTTGGTGCGCTGATTGTCGGCCGGTGACGTGTGCGCGGCCCATTCGGGTTCGGCCACGCGGCTGTTGCCCCAGTTGAAGTAGCTGCCCACGACCGGCGGCGGGCCGCTCATGGCGAACTGGCGGATGTCGTTGTGGTCGCGGATGCTCATCCAGCCGGCAGCGATCTCGTGGCGCCGACCGAACAGTTCGAAGGGGCCGCTGACCGACAGATGGAAGTCGTCGCGGTCACGCCGGCCATCGTAGTTGCTGAAGCTGCTGCTCATCCCCAGGCCGGTGCTGCGATCCGGGTAACCGCCACGATAGAGCTGGCGCATGCGGTACTTGCCGTCGTTGTGGCTGTAGGCTGCGCGCAGTTTCCAATCGTTGTTCAGGCGCTGGGTCAGGTCCATGAAGTAGGTCACCGACTCGGTATCCAACCGTGCCCAGGGCGTGTTGTTGGAGACCGAACGATTGAAGTCGGTGCGCGAGCCGTCGCTGTAGAACAGGGGGAAACCGCTGCCGAAACCGTGGCTCTGGTTGCGTTGGTATTCCACGCTGGCGGTCAGTTCCGTGGACGGGGTCAGGTCGGCGCTGAGCACCGCATACAGGGTGCGCTTGCGGCTGTCCAGATCGGTGACGTAGCTGTCGCCCTGGCTGTAGGCCGCGACCATTCGCGAACGGATACGGCCGTCGTCGGTCAGGGGCGTGGAGATGTCTGCCTCGCTGCGCACCTGGTTCCAGCTGCCGGCATTGAGCGTTGCGCGGGCCGAGAAATCGCGCAGCGGGCGCTTGCGCACAAAGTTCACGGCGGCCGAGGGGTTGCCGGAGCCGGTCATCAGGCCGGTGGCGCCGCGTACGATTTCGACCCGGTCGAAGATGGCCGAGTCCATGTCGGTGGCGCCATAGTTCCATTGGCTCAGGATGGGCGAGACCAGCCCATCGAACTGGAAGCTGTCGATGGCGAACCCGCGCGAGGAAAAGGCATAGCGGTTGCTGTCGCTGCGCGTGACCGAGATGCCGGGGGCACTGGCCAGGATGGCGGCCGTGTCGAGCAAGCCCTCGTCTTCGATCTGCTGGCGCGTCACCACGCTGACGGTTTGTGGCGTTTCCTGTGGCGACAGGGTCAGGCCGGTGGCGGTGTTCATGATGGGGGTGGTGTAGCGCGGCGAGCCTTCGGTGACGCCATCCTGGGCGGTGGCCGTCACGTTGACGGCGGGCAGGTCGGCGACCACGGTATTGTGGCTCTGGGCGGCGGCGCTGCCGGACCAGGCGGTGATCAGGGCGGCGGGCAGGGTGGCCAACCAGAGGCGCGGTGTGCCGCGAACAGGAACAGCGGGGGGCATGAGGCAAGCTCCGGACAGTTAATTCTGATAATGAGAATTATTGTCGGGTTGTTGCCGATGCTGCCTATGCGTGCCGCCGGCTTGCCTATGGCGAATGCCGTGAATGTTCAGCCCAGCTCGCGGGGCGCGCAGCCATAGCGTGCGCGGAAGGCAGTGGCGAAGTTGCTGGCATGGCGAAAGCCCACGAGGTGAGCGGCCTCCTGCACGCTCCAGCCTTGCGCCAGGCGCTGGCGGGCCAGCTCCAGGCGCCGCTCGCGCAGCCAGGCGAAGACCGAAACGCCATAGGCGGCCTGGAATTTGGCTCGCAGGGTACTGGGGCTCATGCAGGCCAGGCGTGCCAGGGCGGCCAGCGTGTGGGCTTCGCCGGGGCTGTCGTGCAAGCGTTCGCGCACCCGCTCCAGCAGTTGGCGGTCGCGCTGGGAGACGCTGGAGGCGGGCTCGGGGCAGTCCAGGGCGTGCGCCAGCAGTTGCAAGGCCAGTCCTTCGTAGCGCATCTGACGCAGCGGCGTGTCGGGATCGTCATCGAACAGTTGCTCGATGGCCTGCAGCAGGTGGCCGGGGACCCGCCAGGCGGCCAGGCCCTGGTGAGGCGGGCTAAGGGCCTGTCGCAGTTGCTCGCCGAGGCGGTCGTCTTCGTCGGCCTGAGACAGGGCGACCGAGAGGTTGACGCTGCGCAAGCGCTGGCCGCCGGGGTGCAGGCCGCTCAGCGGCTGGGTATCGCCATAGGCTACGCGGATGGCATCCTGAGCTCTCAGGGGGATCGGCTGGCTGCGCCCGAGGCAGGTGCGGGCCCGTCCCTGCAGCATGACAATCGCTGAAAAACGGGGCGTCAGCAGTGAAGTGGATTCGTAGTCGTGGTGGATTTGCAGATCCGACACCACCAGGGTGACGCCGGGACGCAACAGGTGGCTGCGCACCCTGCCATCGGCCAGGCGGATCGATTCGGGATCGGCCTGGCGGCTGGCGGGCCGGGGCAGGCGGTATTGAAAACCGGCGGGTTGTCCCAGGCGGGAGAAGTCGCCCATCGTGAACGAGACGTGCGACGAGGCGGTCAGGGAAAGCGTCATGGAAGCCTCGCCGCCGCGCGACGGGAAAAGTCAGGACGAGAATAGTATAGATTCTCGTCCTGACTTTCTGCGCGCGATCAGTGGCGCGACGGGAAGGGCGGGTGGCCGAAACCTTCCTGCCCGTCGTCGTCTTCCGGCTCGTCGTCCTCATCGTCCAGGGCGTCGAGGTCGTCGGTGGTTTCGCTCAGGTCAAAAGGCAGCACGTCGGTCAGCAGATCCGACCAGGCGCACTCTTCGCCCTCCTGGTCCAGCTTGATATAGCGCTCGCCTTCATTGAGCGAGATCTGGATGGCCCACAGATACAGGCAGTCATAGGGCTGCTTGGCAATGTCTGCCAGGCCGCCGTGGCCGCCCAGCACCCGCGCGCCCGGGCCGCCCATCTGGACGTGGGGCCGGCTGTCGTCGTCTTCGGCCTCGTCGTCCAGGGCCACACCGAAAGCGACCCACTCCATGCCTTCTTCGGCGGTGCTGACTTCGGCCAGTACCGGCTGGCCCATGTAGGCGCTCAGGGCGTCGGCCGTCTTGGCCAGCATGTCGAGATCGGCGGCGCTGAAACGCAGCAGGGCGGCGGGGGGTTGGGCAGAGGCGGACATGGCGCAATCCTGGACAAATGATCGAAAACGCTATTGTCGCGCGTTCCCGCATGCCGCGGCGCATCCGCTCAGGCAGGCTACTATTTCCGGCTTCGTCGTTTGCCAACCTCCCTCCCCCATGCCTCCCGTTTCTCCCCGCTACATGATTTTCCCGCTGCTGGCCGTACTGATCTGGTCGGTCAACATGGTGGTGACCAAAATGGCGGCCAATGTCATCTCTCCGGCGGCAATCAGTTTCTACCGCTGGGTGGTGGCGGTGCTGGTGCTGGCGCCTTTCACGCTGCCGGGCGTGTTGCGGCAATGGGCCCTGATCCGGCCCAATCTGTGGCGGTTGGCGGTGCTGGGCGCGCTGGGCATGGGGGTCTATCAGGGGCTGCTCTATGTGGCGGCCGCCACGACGACTGCGACCAACATGGGGATCATCACGTCCCTGGTGCCGTTGCTGACCATCGCCGTGGGCACCGTGATCCTGCATCAGCGGCCCACGCGCATGGCGCTATTGGGGGCGCTGGTGGCCCTGCTGGGCCTGGGCATTCTGCTGGGCGAGGGCGATCCCAGGCGGTTGTTGTCGGTCGGCGGGACGGTCGGCGATGTGCTGATGGCCGTGGCGGCGCTGTCGTATGCCCTGTATGGCGTGCTGCTGCGCAAATGGAGCTTGCCGATGGGGGTGTGGCAGTCGCTTTTCATGCAGGCGGTGTTTGTGGTGCTGTTCCAGATCCCGTTCTTCGTTCTGTCCGCGCCTTCGCCCCTGACGGCGCAGAACCTGCCCATGGTGCTGTACGCCGCCATTTTTCCGTCGTTGTTCGCGCCGTACTTCTGGATGCAGGGGGTCAACCACCTTGGTCCCAACCGCGCCAGCATTTTCCTGAACCTCATGCCGGTGGGCACGGTGGTGATCGCCGCCTTCACGCTGGGTGAGCATCCGCACGCCTATCACATCGTCGGCGGGCTGCTTGCGCTGGCCGGGGTCAGCCTGGCCCAGACGCGCGCGCGCGGCGCCGCCCGGGGCTGACGGTTCCGGCCTACAATCTGGGCTTATCCTGCATCCTTCTTTGACACGAGCCCATGGCCCAATACGTTTACACCATGAATCGCGTCGGCAAGATCGTGCCGCCCAAGCGGCAGATCCTGCGCGACATTTCGCTGTCTTTTTTCCCCGGCGCCAAGATCGGCGTGCTGGGCCTGAATGGTTCGGGCAAATCGACCCTGCTGAAGATCATGGCGGGTGTGGACAAGGAAATCGAGGGCGAAGCCATCCCCATGCCGGGGCTGAACATCGGCTATCTGCCCCAGGAGCCGGAGCTCAACCCCGAGCACACTGTGCGCCAGGCCGTCGAAGAGGGGCTGGGTGCGGTGTTCAATGCCAAGCAGCGCCTGGATGAGGTCTACGCGGCCTATGCCGAGCCGGATGCCGATTTCGATGCGCTGGCCGCCGAGCAGGCCGAACTCGAAGCCGTGATCGCCGCAGCCGCCTCCAGCGGTGCCGACGACATCGAGCACCAGATGGAAATCGCTGCCGACGCGCTGCGTCTGCCGCCCTGGGATGCCACGGTGGGTACGCTGTCCGGTGGCGAGAAGCGCCGCGTGGCGCTGTGCCGCCTGTTGCTGTCAAAGCCCGACATGCTGCTGCTGGACGAGCCCACCAACCACCTGGATGCCGAAAGCGTCGAGTGGCTGGAGCAGTTCCTGCACAAGTTCCCCGGCACGGTGGTGGGGGTGACCCACGATCGCTACTTCCTGGATAACGCCGCCGAATGGATCCTCGAACTGGACCGCGGCCACGGTATTCCCTGGAAGGGCAACTACAGCTCCTGGCTGGAACAGAAAGAGGCCCGCCTGAAGCAGGAAGAGGCCAGCGAGTCCGCGCGCCAGAAGACCATCAAGAAAGAGCTGGAGTGGGTGCGTCAGAACCCCAAGGGTCGTCAGGCCAAGGCCAAGGCGCGTATCGCCCGCTTTGAAGAGCTGTCTTCCTACGAATACCAGAAGCGCAACGAAACCCAGGAAATCTTCATCCCGGTGGGGGATCGCCTGGGCAACGAGGTCATCGAGTTCAATAATGTCAGCAAGGCCTACGGTGACCGCCTGCTGATCGATGATCTGAGCTTCAAGGTGCCTCCTGGCGCCATTGTCGGCATCATCGGCCCCAACGGCGCTGGTAAGTCGACGCTGTTCCGCATGATTGCCGGACGCGAGCAGCCGGACTCCGGCGAGGTCAAACTGGGCCAGACGGTCAACCTGGCCTATGTCGATCAGTCGCGCGACTCGCTCGAAGGCAACAAGACGGTGTTCGACGCCATTGCCGACGGTGCCGATCTGCTGACCGTGGGCAAGTTCGAGATGCCGGCGCGCGCCTATCTGGGCCGCTTCAACTTCAAGGGCGGCGATCAGAACAAGGTCGTGGGTCAGCTCTCCGGTGGTGAGCGCGGGCGCCTGCACCTGGCCAAGACGCTGATTGCCGGCGGCAACGTGCTGCTGCTGGACGAACCGTCCAACGACCTGGACGTCGAAACCCTGCGCGCGCTGGAAGACGCGCTGCTGGAGTTTCCTGGCAGCGTCATGGTGATCAGCCACGATCGCTGGTTCCTGGATCGCATCGCGACGCATATCCTGGCCTTTGAAGGCGATTCACAGGTGGTGTTCTTCGACGGCAACTACCAGGAATACGAGGCCGACAAGAAGCGTCGCCTGGGCGAGGAGGGCGCCAAGCCCACCCGCCTGCGCTACAAGGCGCTGAAGTAAAGAAAGGCCGGGCGGCGCCCGCCGCCCTGGCC